>NZ_JBGUAY010000007.1 GCF_041821025.1 Egicoccus sp. AB-alg6-2
GCGCGAGGTCGCCGACGGGCTGCAGGCGCTGGTGACCGGCGGCAAGCGCCCGTCCGCACCGTCGCAGCCGACCGGCAAGCGCCGCGGGGGCGACGGGGCTGCCGCGCCCACGGTCCCGGCAGCGTCCCTCGCGCCGCTGGAGACCGACGACCGGCCGCACGTCGGCGCGGCCAACGGCAGCTACCTCGGCTGAGCGAGGCGCCTCGACGCGGCCGGCACCCCCAGCGGGGCGCCGGCCGCCGTCGTTCCCGCGCGGCCATCGCCACCGCCCCGCCGGCGCCAGCGCACGGCGGCCGCGCAGGAGGGCTTCACTCCGGTTTCCCCGTGCCGACGGGCCGCGGAAGGCGAAGGGTCGTCGGCAAGGGGGCGAGGTGAAAGCGTGCGATCGGCAACGCCGCAGGTCATGACGCTGCTGCCCGACGGCCGCTCGCTGCCCGCCGAGCAGTGGCGTGCCCGCCACGAGGCGATCGTGCGCGGCATCCTCGCGGCCGTGGTCCCCGTCGCGGCCCTGATGTGGCTCGCCGGCGATCCCCTCGCACACGTGCTCGTCGGCGCCGGCGTGCCGCTGACCCTCGCCATCCTCGCCCGGTTCGCGCCCGGCAGCATGCGCCTTCGCGCCACGGGGAGTGCCCTGGCACTGATGTGCCTCGTCGTCCTCGTCGTGCACACCACGGGCACCATCGAAGCCCACTTCCTGTTCTTCGTCGCGGTGCCGATCCTGGCCCTGTACGAGGACTGGCCGCCGTTCCTGACCAGCATCTTCGTGGTGCTGTTCCACCACGGCCTCGCGGGTCTGCTGGACCCCGCGGCGGTGTACAACCACGCCGCGGCGCTGCAGGACCCGCTCGGCTGGGGGTTGGTCCACGCCGCCCTGTTCCTGGCCATGTGCGTGGTGAGCGTCGTCCACTGGGCCATCCACGAACGCACGCGCGCGCGGTTGACCCAGGCAGCCCTGCACGACGGTCTGACCGGTCTGCCGAATCGTCGGCTGCTGCTCGAGCAGCTGCGCCGGGCGCTCGCCGACCGTGCGGAACGGGGGGTACCGGCCGCCCTGCTCATGCTGGACGTCGACGGGTTCAAGCCGGTCAACGACACGTTCGGACACGGGGCGGGCGACGCCCTGCTGGTGGAGCTCGCTGCCCGCTTCCGGGACGCGGTCCGGCCGACGGACACGGTGGCCCGCCTCGGTGGCGACGAGTTCGCGTTCGTGCTCATCGGTGCCGCCGCCGAGGACGCGATCGAGACGGCACGCCGTCTCGTGGTCCTGAGCGCCCGGCCCGTCATGGTGGGCGAGCGCGCCATCGAAGTGGGCGCCAGTGTCGGCATCGCCGTCGCATCCGTGGGCACGACCGGTGCCCTGCAATTGCTCGACCAGGCGGACATCGCGCTCCGCACGGCGAAGCGGAACGGGCGCGCCACGAGTGTGCTGTTCGCGTCGGGCCTCGACCAGGCCGGCTCCGAGGCGCTGCCCGTGGTACCGCACGAGGCGCGGGCCTGGTCCCGCTACATGGCCGCGCTCCGCGAGGAGATCGGCGCGCGCAAGCGGGACGGCGCCCTGGCGGCGCAGACCCGCGCCCCCGACTCCGTGCACCGCACGCTCGGCGTGCTCACCAGCGAGATCGGCGAGCTCCCCCCGGACCTCGCCCAAGCGCATCTCCCGCTCCCGGATCGTGCCGCGCTCGAGGAGTTCGTCTTCCACCAGTCCATGGTGCACGACTGGGCCGATTCGCTCGTGGCGGCCGGCGTCCTCACGACACGGCGGTGCGCCGACGCGGACCGCTTCTGGGCGGCGCTGGTGGCCTCCCTGGGCCGGGGGCGAGCACCCGACCCCCACGACGTCGCTGACCATGACCCCGATGTCCGCGAGGCCGCGCGTTCCCTGTAGCGGGCACGGCAACTGCCGACCAGGAAGCGCAGAGCGGGGTGGTCCCCGCGGGCGCAGGACCGGGTGCCGGACACCCACGGAAGAAGGACCCACGGTGCGTGCACTCGTCATCGACGACTCCCGGGCGACGCGGGCCATCCTTTCGCGCATCCTGCAGCAGCTCGGCTTCACCACCTCCGACGTGGCCGACGGCCAGCTGGCGCTGACCTGGCTCGCGGACCACGGACCCGTCGACCTCGCGCTGGTCGACTGGAACATGCCGGTGCTCGACGGCCTCAGTTTCATCAAGATCGTGCGCGCCAACCCGGCCTACGCCGGGATGAAGCTGCTCATGGTGACCACCGAGTCCGACATCGAGCGCATGATCGCCGCGCTCGAGGCCGGCGCCGACGAGTACGCCATGAAGCCGTTCACCGCCGGCGTCATCCGCGAGAAGCTCGACATCATGGGCATCCGCCTCCCCGGCTATCCGGTCGCCGGGGGTGTGCAGTGACCCGCACCCGCGTGCTCGTGGTCGACGACGCCGCGGTGGTGCGCAGGATCGTCACCGACGCGCTGGCCGAGGATCCCGACATCGAGGTCGTCGGCACGGCCCCGAACGGCAAGATCGCCCTGGCGAAGATCCCGCAGGTCAACCCCGACGTCGTCACCCTCGACGTCGAGATGCCCGAGATGGACGGGCTGGCAACCCTGACCGCGCTGCGTGCGCTCTACCCCCGCCTGCCCGTCATCATGTTCTCGACCCTGACCGAACGCGGCGCCGCCACCACCATGGAAGCCCTGCTGCGCGGCGCCAACGACTACGTCACCAAGCCGGCCAACGTCGGCTCGGTCGCCGAGGCCCAGCAACGCATCAAGGCCGAGTTGGTGCCGCGCGTCCACGCCCTCAGCGGCAAGCTGCGCACCGCCGCGCCCACCCGGGTCGCCCCAACCGCTCGCCCGGCCGCCCCGTCGCGACCGACGGGCGCACGGCCGGCCACGCCCACGCGGGTCGACGCCGTCGTCATCGGGGTGTCGACCGGCGGCCCCAACGCGCTGGCGGAATTGCTGCCACGGCTGCCCGGTGACCTGCCCGTGCCGGTGCTCATCGTCCAGCACATGCCCCCGATGTTCACGCGCCTGCTCGCCGAGCGACTGGACGGCACCAGCCCCCTGCGCGTCACCGAGGCGGGGGACCGCCAGCCGGTCGTCGCCGGTGGTGTGCACATCGCCCCGGGAAACCGCCACCTGGCCGTCCAGCGCGTCGGGACCGAGATCCGGACGTTGCTCGACGACGGTCCGCACGAGAACTCGTGCCGGCCCGCCGTCGACGTGCTGTTCCGTGCCGCCACCGGCGTCTACGGCGGGCGCATCCTCGCCGTCGTGCTGACGGGCATGGGTTCCGACGGCAAGAACGGCAGCGAGCACGTGCGGGCCGCCGGCGGGCACGTCATCGTCCAGGACGAGGCGACCAGCGTCGTCTGGGGCATGCCCGGCGCCGTCATCGGTGCCGGACTCGCGGACGAGATCCTGCCGATCGGGCAGATCGCCGAGGCGATCCGGCGCCGCGCACTCGTCGGCCGCAGCGCCGCCGACCGCACGTCGGGCGCTTCGTACGCGCTGCCGGGAGGCAACCGATGACGCTCGCGGATACCACCACCGCGTTGAACGCCGGCGACCTGCTCTACCTGCGCGAGCTCGTTCGTGAACGCTCCGCCATCGTCATCGACGACTCCAAGAGCTACCTGCTGGAGTCGCGGCTGGCCCCGATCGCACGCCGCAACGGTCTTGGGTCGCTCGCCGAACTCGTCGTCCGGCTGCGTCGCGAACGCACCGGCCCGCTGCACGACCTCGTCGTCGACGCCATGACGACCAACGAGACCAGCTTCTTCCGCGACCTGCACCCCTGGACCATCCTGGAGAAGGTCTGGATCCCCGAGTTGATCGAGAAGCGCGCCGCACAGCGCACGCTGACGTTCTGGAACGCGGCATGCTCGAGCGGCCAGGAGCCCTACTCGTTGGCGATGCTGCTGCGCGACCGGTTCCCGCACATCGTCGAGACCTGGAACGTCCGCATCATCGCCACCGACCTGTCCGCGGAGATGCTCGGCCGCTCCGCCATGGGTCGCTACACCCAGCTCGAGGTCAACCGCGGTCTGCCGGCGTCGCTGCTGGTGAAGCACTTCCACCGGGACGGGCAGTACTGGCAGATCAGCGACGAACTCCGCGGCATGGTGGAGTTCCGGGCCCTCAACCTGGTGTCCCAGTGGCCCTTCGTGCCCCAGGTCGACCTGCTGTTCATGCGCAACGTTCTCATCTACTTCGACCTGCCGACCAAGCAGCAGATCCTCGGCAAGGTCCGCGAGGTCCTGCGGCCCGACGGCTACCTGATGCTCGGCACGGCCGAGACGACCCTCAACGTCGACGATCGTTACGAGCGTGTCGCCGTCGATCGCGCCACCGCCTACCGCCCGCGCTGACGAACGCGGCGACACCGAAAGGAACCCCGGCCGATGCACACCACCACCATCGACCTCCAACAGATCGGCGCCGACATCTGGGCCGCGATCCTCGGCCTCGAGCTGCGGCCGGCCGACGCGCTGGAGACGCACGACGCCGATCAGCGTGTCGTCACCGGCGTCGTCCAGATCACCGGCGACTGGTCCGGCGCGGTCACCGTCCAGTGTCCTGAAGCGCTGGCTCGGACCGCGACGGCGCTGATGTTCGGCTCGGAGCCGTCCGAGGTCACCGAGGACGAGGTCACCGACACCGTCGGCGAACTCGCCAACATGACCGGCGGCAACGTGAAGTCGCTGCTGGCCGGCACCTGCCAGCTGTCGCTGCCCGCGGTGACGACCGGCCGCGACTACCACGTCCACATCTCGGGCGCCCAGGTGATCGAGCGCGTGACGGCCGAGTGCGACGGCGCGCTGGTGGTCATGACCATGCTCGAACGCCGCAACTGACCCCCGAACGCGAACGCAAGAGAGAGACCACCGTGAAGATCCTCGTAGTCGACGACAGCAAGGCGATGCGCGCCATCGTCAAACGCGCCCTCGCGGGCCTCGACCGTGTGGCCGGCGCCCAGATCATCGAGGCAGCCGACGGCAGGGAGGCCTTCGGGACCGTTCAGGCCGAGCACCCCGACCTGGTGCTGTCCGACTGGAACATGCCCGAGATGACCGGCATCGAACTGCTCCAGGCCCTCAACGAGGCCGGCGTCAGCGTGACCTTCGGGTTCGTGACCTCGGAGTCGACGCCGGAGATGCACGAGCTCGCGAAGGCGAACGGCGCCAAGTTCCTGGTCAGCAAGCCGTTCACGCCCGAGTCGATCGACCAGGCCCTCGCCGGAGCGATCTGACGTGCGCTGCCCGATGCCTGCCCGCGCCTCCTACCGTGACCTGCTGCGCGACCTGCTGGGTCGCACGGTCACGGTGCGGAGCGCGGGCGGCCAGCAGCTCGACCCGGCCCGGCCGGCCTACCTGGCCGGCTACCGCTTCGACGACGGATCGGCCGCGGCGGTGGCGGTGGCGGATCTGAGCCTGGCAACGGCCGTGGCGGCATCCATCGCGATGCTGCCGCCCGTGGAGACCAGGACGCAGGTCGAGGCGGCCGGCGCACTCGACGAGGAACTGCTCGAGTTCTTCCACGAAGTCGTCAACGTGGCCGCGAAGCTGATGAACAGCCCGACGACGCCGCACGTGGTGCTGCGCGAGGTGACGGCCGTCCCCGGCGACGTCGCCGAAGACCTCGCCGGCATCGCCACCACGCCGCAGCGCCGACAGGACTGGCAGGTGACCGTGGACGGCTACGGCGAGGGTGTGCTCACGCTGCTCGGCTAAGCCGGGCCGTCACCGGGCGGGTCGCGCGATCAGCCGCAGCCAGGCGGTGAGCCCCTCGGGTCGCTCGGGGCGAGCACGTGGACCGCGGGAAAGGAGTCAGCCGAGCCGAGCGTGCAGCAGCGCGGTGAGGTTGTCGAGCGCGAGGTCGACCAGTTCGGGGTCCAGCTCCGTGCTCGCACGCTCCGCCAGCCGCGTCGCGACGTTCGCGGCGCTGGCGCCGTCGACGGCGAGTTCGTCGACGGCATGGGCGACCGCGAGCAGGCGGGCGGCGTCGGGGATGTCGGTACTGCGGATGCCGTCGGGGAAACCGTCGCCGTCCCAGCGCTCGCGTTGGGAGCGGACAGCGGCCGCCGCAGCGGGCCCGGCGGTCAGCTGCAGCAGCGACGCCGAACGCACGGGGAACGTGCGCCAGACCTCCAGCAGCTCCCCGGTGAGCTCACCCGGCCCGCCGATGGCGGCGGACGGCAGCCCGGCCCGGCCGACGTCGTGGAGGTGGCCGGCGAGCTGCGCGCGAGCGACGGCGCCCGGCGACCAGCCCCGGAGACGCGCGAGTTCGGCCGAGATCCGACCAACCCGCTCGCCGTGTCCGCGGCCCTCGGGCAGGAACGGTTCGACCTGGTCGAGCATGCGCACGACCACCTCGAGTTCCGTGGTCGTCGACACCCCCAGGGACAGGTCCTCGGCGCCGAGCAGCGGTTGCGCGCCGTCGGCGGCGGCGACCTCGACGGCGCGTCTGGCGAGTTCGAGCAGCTGTTCCGCGTCGGTCGCGGACTCGGAGCCGGCGTGGCCGATGACGGCGCTCAGCGGGAGGCCGCGGTCGCGGAAGGTGCCCACGACCTCCAGCATCTGGCGGCCCAGCCGATGCATGTCGTGGGGGCTGAGTGTCGGGCCGACCAGGCCGAACTCCCCGTGTGCGGTGGTGAAGAGCTCGCTGCCGGTCGTGGTCACCAGGTGGGCGAGACCCGCCGACAGGCGACGGCGCTGCACGGCGACGACGGGGTCGGCCTCGGGCGTGGTCCAGCGCTCGGAGACGATCTTGACGAACGCGACGCGGGGGATCTCGTCGCTGTCGCCGAGGGTGGCGATCCGCCGTTCGAAGGTGCCGCGGTCCATCAGCCCGGTGGTGGCGTCGGTCCCGCGGCTGCGGGCGCCGGTGGAACCGAAGCGGCGCTCGTAGGAGGTCAGCAGGGTGCTGGGCGAGCGGGACACGTCGACCAGCCCCAGCAGCGCCTCCTCGTTGCCCTCACCGACGATCGCATCCGCCCCGGACTCGACGAGTTGGACGGCCAGTCGCTCCGCGCCGGTGTGGGCCAGCACGATGGTGTGCTGGCCGTGTTCGGCCAGCCGGGTCTCCACGGCGAGGAGCTCGTCGGGGGAGAGGCGGGTGGAGACGAGGACGGCATCGACCGGCTCGACCTCCTCGTCGACGAGGACGGCGCCGATCCCGGTCAACCGGGTACGCACGCTGTCGGGCACGCCCAGGCAGCGCAGCCGCAGGGTGGTGGTGATCGGCGCAGGTTGTCCCAGCTCGTCGAGACGGACGAGCGGTACGTCGATCTCGACCGCAGGCATCAGGCGAAGGCCCGGACGGCCTCGGCGGGCTCGTCGCCCTGCAGCCGCGTCCGCCACGTGGTGTTGGCGGACACCTGCGCGACGTAGGCCGCGCGACGGCGCTTGCCGGGAGCGTCGACCGGCACCTCGGGGACGTTGTCGTAGGCGGTGCCGAAGTAGGCCTGCAGCGCGTGCAGGGCCTCGTGGCGCAGCTGCGACGCGCGCGCCTCGGTGACGCCGAGGTCGTCGGCGATGTCGCGCAGCAGGCGGCCTTCGAAGTGGTGCTCGACCAGGACGCGGCGTGGCAGCTCCGGCAGGTGCGCGATGGCGGTGCGCAGGGTGCCGACCAGCTCGTTGTTCTCCAGGGCGGCCTCGGGGAGCCAGGCCTGGTCCTCCTCGAGGATGCGGTCGCCGAGCACCCCACTTCCGGACTCGTCCTCGCGGATGGGGCGGTCCAGCGTCAGCAGGGTGGAGGTGACGGCGGCGGCGCGGCGGGCGCGGACGGTGGACTCGTCCATGCCCATCGCGTCGGCGATCTCGGCGTCGTCGGGCCGGCGCTGCAGCTTCTCCTCGAGCGCCGACTGGGTCGACTCGATGGTGCGCAGGTCACGCCGCAGGCGGCGGGTGGCCCAGTCGCGGGAGCGGGTCGCGTCCAGCACGGCGCCCCGGATGCGGATGCTCGCGTAGCGGGCGAACGGCACCCCGGTGCTCGCGTCGTAACGGTGGGCGGCGTCGACCAGGCCGGCGGCACCGGCGCCGCGCAGCTCGTCGCGGTCGACGTGGCGCGGGAACCGGGCGGAGAGCTGGTTGACCACGTGGTTGACCAGGTACAGGTTCTCCTCGACGAGGGCGTTCACGTCGGAGGTCGCACTGGTACGGGTGGCCGTCGCTGCCGTCATCGCTGGGCTCCTGGGTTTCCGTGTCCGGAAGGTGTGACCAGACCTTCGGGGATCGGAGCCGGCGACGTGAGAGGCCTTCACAGGTCCTTCACAGAAGTCGGGGGCATGTTTCGATCCGCTTCACGCCGTGGCTGACCAACCACGCAACGTGACAACCCTGCCCCGAACGGATCGGCCGTCCCGCAGAGCGCAATAGGACTACAGATCCGCTGGTGGTCGCCGATGGGAACGGTGGCGAAAAACCCAAGCGACCCTCGGAGACCGCCGATGTACGACCAGCTCGTCAGCCTGCTGCAACGCCAGGTCGCGGCGCTCGACGCCGTCGAATCCCGCTTGCGTGCACTCGAGCTGCTCCTCGCCGCGGACGAACAGCGTTTCCTCGGCGAGGCGATGCACGAACTCGAGCAGGCGTCCGAGCGCCTGGCGGCCCTGGAACTGGGGCGCGCCCTCGTCCTCAGTTCGGCCGGCCTGTCGGTGGACGCCGCCGCCTCCGAGCTCGAGGCCGACATCGACGAGGACACCGTCGGCCTGTTCCGTGACGTGGTCGAGCGCCTGCGCGCCGCCACCGCCCGGGTCGGCGACGCACGAGAGCGTGCCTACGCCGCGCTCAGGCCCGGTACCGAGGACCTGCGTCAGCGTCTGGCCGCGACCGAGGCGTACGCCGGCGTGTGAAGACGGCGCCAGCGGCAGGGGTCAGGCGTCGTCCTGGGTCGTGCCCTCGGGCCGACGGGCGGCCTGCGGCATGCGTGCCACCAGCCGTCGTGCCCGGTCGGCGGTGTCGGCGGCGCGGGCGTTCTCCTCCTGCAGCGTCTGCCACACCTCTTCGCGGTGGACCTGGACGTCGCGTGGAGCATCGATGCCGATGCGGACCTGGTCGCCACGCACCTCGAGCACGGTGATGGTGACCTGGTTGCCGATCACTATGGACTCGCCGATCCGGCGAGAGAGCACGAGCACGCCGGTCAGCCTCCTGCAGTGACGGTGGCGCGCAACGGTAGCTCACTGTCGTCCAGCACCACCTGACGTGCGTCCAAGGTGCGTGCGTTGGCCACGAACGGCGCCCGCAGGTTGAGGTGCAGGGCCTCGTTGTCGTCGGCGATGACGGTGCAGAACAGCACGGCGTCCTCGGGCTGCTCGATGCCGAGCACGTCCTGGTCGCTGACGGGCAGCTCGGGGGCGTAGTCGGGGAAGAACAGCCAGGGGGAGGCCACGACCAGCGACAGCTCCGGGTCCTCGACGCTGCTCAGCAGCTGGAAGGTGCCGTCGT
This sequence comes from Egicoccus sp. AB-alg6-2, assembly GCF_041821025.1. NCBI lineage: Bacteria > Bacillati > Actinomycetota > Nitriliruptoria > Egicoccales > Egicoccaceae > Egicoccus > Egicoccus sp. AB-alg6-2. The sequence continues at coordinate 9,424 of NZ_JBGUAY010000007.1, forward strand.
CGGTGAGGTCGGACAGGATGAAGCCGCGAGCGCCGGGGAATCCGGGGATGCCTTCGGCGAAACGGAGGACGGCGAACTGCTCGTCCACATCGGGCACGGGGAGTCCTTCGACGTCGGCGGGGAGGGTAGCCGGGGCCGTCATCGGAGGAACGCCACCAGCGAGGGCGGCAGCGCCCTGCCGAGGGCCTGCAGTGTTGCTTCGTATGCCACCTGTTGCACCTGGAGCTCCATGATCCCTTGGGCGATGTCGACGTCCTCGACCTGTGACAGCTCGGTCCGCAGCGTCAGCTGCAGGTCGATCGAGCGGCTGCGTGCCGAGTCGACGCGGTTGGTCGCGGCACCGATGCGCGAGAGGTTGTCGGTGACGAGGTTGGCGGCACCCTGGATGCTGGCGAGGTGGCCGCTCAGCCGGTCGGCCGGGGCGCCGGACTCGAGGTCGCGCGCGATCTCCTCGAGCAGGTTGAGCAGCTGCGGCCCCTGGACAGGGTCGCCGTTGCCGTCGGTCCCGACCACGGCGCTGCCGAGCCACTCGGCGGCGGTCACGTTGATGCGGACCTGCTCGCTGTCGCTGACGCGACGCATGATCTCGTCGGGGGTGGCGCCCTGGCGGTCCTCGGGGAAGCGCCACACGCCGTCGGGGCCGCGCTCGACCTGGTCACCGGTTCCGAAGCCACCGAACAGGGGCCGGTCGAGGTGCGTGGCGTTGGCGATGCCGGCGATCTCCTGGATCACCTGGCGGACCTCGGAGGCGAGGGCGACCCGGACGTTGTCGTCCTGGTGGGACGCACCCTGCGTGGCGAGGTCGCGCACGCGTGCGAGACGGGTCGTGACGGCCTGCAGCTGGGTGTCGGCGCTGTCGAGCCAACCGCGCGCGTCGTCGGCGTTCCTGAGCTCCTGCTGGCGTGCCTGCAGCGACGACTTCAGCGACATGGCGCGGCGGGTCCCCGCCGGGTCGTCGGAGGGCTGCAGGATGCGCCGCCCCGTGGCCAGCTCGGTCTGCGAGCGCTCGTACTGGGCCAGGCGCGAGTGCAGCCGGTCGAGCGACCGGCTGACCATCGCCTCACTGGTGATTCGCATCGTCATCCCCCTATCGGCCGACGAGGCCGGTGCGAACGAGCACGCTGAGCGCCTCGTCGACGGTGGTCATCACCCGGCTGGCCGCTTCCAGCGAACGCTGGTAGCGCACGAGGCTGACCATCTCCTCGTCCAGGCTGACGCCGTGTTCCTGCATGCGGGCGAGCTCGGCTCCGACGGACACGGCACGTGCGCCGTCCGCGGTGGCCTTGGCGGCCCGGACCTCGGCGGCGAGGCCGACCACGACGTCGGCCAGCCGCGTCTCCAGGGTCGCGCCCGTCGGGCTGGCGAGCCCGTCGTCGCCGACCTTGGCCGTGCGCAGGCCTGCAAACAGCAGCGCGTTGCGCCCGTCGTTGGGTGCGGGTGGCAGCCCGGGGCCGACGGTGTCCATGACCGCGGCCGCGAGGTGCTGCACGCCGACGCCGTCCGCGAGCCGGATCGAGCCGATGGCGTCGTCCGGATCGAACGCCAGCAGGTCCCCGCCGGCCTGCGAGCCCCCGGCACCGTCGGAGACGGCACCCAGCGCGTTGGTGGCGTTGATGGTGTTCCCGAGCGCCGTCGCGAAGGCGTTGAGCTCGGCGCGCCAGTGGGGCAGGTCGACGGTGACGACCTGGTGCAGGCCACCGATCTCGCCGCCGATCGGAGCCAGCGGGTCGGCGTCGGGGTCGGCGGCCTCGGCGTCGAGGGCGACGACGTGGATGCCGCCGCCAGCCTGACCGTCACCCATCAGCTTGGCGCGTTCCCCGGTCCGCAGCAGGTCCAGGGGCCCGTCCGCGGTGGCGAAGGTCACGAACGCGCGGCCGGCCTCGTCGAGCCCGACGTGCGCGCCCGTGAGTTGGGCCACCTCGTCGAGCAGCAGGTCGCGCTGGTCGAGCAGGTCGTTGCCGACCCGGCCCGCGTCCGCGTCGGCGATGCGCTGGTCGATGACGGCCAACGACTCCAGGGTCTTGTTCGCCATCGCGACCTGGGTGTCGCGGCGGGAGGTCACGTCGGCCTCGAGCGCGGACCAGGCGGCGGCGGTGGAGCGGATGGCGTCGGTGACCGAGGCCAGCTCGCTGAGCACCTGTCGGCGGGTGGCCGGGTCGGCGGGGTTGTTCGCCCATGACTCGGTGGCCTCCCACAGCCGGCCCATGCGCGACGAGATGCCCTGGTCGGGCTCACCGGTCAGCTTCTCCAGCCGGCCCAACAGGTCGGCCCGGACGGCGGCGGACGAGTAGTCGGCCACCGCGCCACGGAAGCGGTCGTCGAGGAACCCGTCACGCAGGCGCCCGATCGTGCTGATGTCCACGCCCGTACCGATGTGGGCGTTGGCCATCTGGTACGACGGCCGCGCGGCGAGCTCCACCCGCTGACGGGTGTAGCCCGGCGTCGCGGCGTTGGCCACGTTGTTGCCGGCGACGTCGATGCCGACCTGCGCCGCACGGACGCCGGTCAGACCGGTGTAGAGCCCGACGAAGGACACTCAGAGCACCTCCCGCAGCCGGGCCCCGACGCCGGCAGCGGCGTCGAGTTGTCCGGATGCGTCGTAGGTGGAAGCGACCGGCACCTGCGGGCCGCTGAGCTGATCGAGCTGGCCGGCGACGATGTGCAGGTCGCTCTGCGCCAGCACGCGGTTCTCGCGGGCCACCTGCTCGACCTCGGCCGCGAGGGTGCGGAAGGCGACGGCGTGCTCGGCGAAGGTGTGGTCGAACGGCGGCGGTGAACGGCGGGCCAGCTCGCCCAGCGTCAACGCCTCGGGGTCGTAGACCCACAGCGCCGCGAGCGCGCGCAGCGCCTCGTCACGGCGGTATTCGCCCTGGCGGAGGGCCTCGACGGCGAGCTCCACCTCCTCGAGGGACTGGGCCACGAAGCGGCGTTCGTCGGCAGCCAGCAGCAGCCGCGTCACCGTGAGCTTGAACAGCAGGTGGTTGACCACCTGCCGCTCCTCCCACAAGCGGCGGCTCAGCTCTTCGAGGGCGCGACGGTCTCGTCTCATGGGAGTCCGAATCGGCCGGCCCGATCGGTTCTGTAGGAGTCCGAAGCTGTACGAGCGACCAGGTCCCACCCGACACCGGACGCTCGTGCGTCATGCGCACGAGCCGGCATCGGCGGTAGAGGTCGGGGCGAGCCCGCCGACCGGACCCGCAAGTGGAGGTCTGTCTTCGTGCCCGTATCCGCCATCGCCGCGTCGCCCGCTCCGGCGACCGACGTCTCCCCGAGCGCGCCGCCGCAGGTGACGCCGGGGTTCTCGGCCGCCCTCGACGCGGCCACGGCACGGTTCGATCCGGCGCGTCTGCCCACCGTCTCGCTCGGGACGATGGTGGCCGCGATGGCCGCCGCGGATCCGCAGCAGGTCGCCGACGCCGTCGCCGCCGCCACGGTCGATCCTTCCTCGCCGATCAGCGCGGCCACCGCGATCGGCCAGGTGTCGGCCGGCGACGGCAGCATGGGACAGCGGATCCTCGCGGCCGGCGAGCGCTACCTCGGCGTGCCCTACAAGTGGGGCGGCACCAACCCCGCCGTCGGTCTCGACTGCTCCGGGTTCGTGCAGCAGACGTTCGGTGATCTCGGTATCCGCCTGCCGCGCGTCAGCGTCGACCAGGCGCGGGCCGGCCGGCCCGTCGCGAGCCTCGCCGAGGCCCGCCCCGGCGACCTGGTGTTCTGGCGCGCCGAGGGCAAACGCCCCAACCACATCGGGATCTACGCCGGCGACAACAAGATGCTCGTCGCCCCCCGCACCGGCGACGTGGTGCGCTACCAGGAGATGAACCGGACGCCCCACGCGATCCGTCGCATCGCCTGAGCGGGGGTGTGGTGCCTCGTCGGAGCCGGCCCTCTAGGCTGCGGCCCGACAGCGGCTTTGGGAGGAGCGTGGACGGTGGCGAAGGTGCTCGCGGTCGATGACGAACCGCAGATCCTCACCGCCGTCGGTCGTGGTCTGTCACGCGCCGGTTACGAGGTCATCGTCGCCCGCTGCGGCGAGGACGCGCTGACGGCGGCGGCCGCCGCGCTTCCCGACGTCGTACTCCTGGACCTGCGCCTGCCCGACCTCGACGGCATCGAGGTGGTCAAGCGGCTGCGGACCTGGACCAGCATCCCGATCGTGCTGCTCTCGGGTGCCGGCAGCGAGCGTGCCCGTGTCCTGGCGCTGGACGCGGGCGCGGACGACTTCATCGACAAGCCGTTCTCCATGGAGGAACTGCGTGCGCGGCTCGGGGCGATCCTGCGTCGCGCGCAGTCGGCGGGACCCACGACCGTGCAGCCCGCCGTGCAGGTCGGCGACCTGCAGGTCGACCTCGCCACGCGACGGGTCCGGGTCGCCGGATCCGAGGTCAAGCTGACCCCGCTGCAGTGGAAGCTGCTGGAGGTCCTGGTCGCCAACGACGGCAAGCTGCTGACCTACCGCGACATCATCTCCGCCGTGTGGTCGGACAAGCACGGCGACGAGGCGCGTGACAGCCTGCGGGTGCACCTGCGGGCGTTGCGGCAGAAGCTCGGCGACGACGCCAGCGCGCCGCGCTACATCGCCACCGAGTCGGGCGTCGGCTACCGGTGGGTGGGCGCGGACGAGTGACCGACCAGCTCCGGGCGATCCGGCTCTCGGAGGCGCGGCGACTCGAGGCGCTGCGGCGCCTCAACATCCTCGACACGCCGCCCGAGCAGGAACTCGACGACGTCGCCGGTCTGGCGGGCGCGCTGCTCGGGGCCCGGTACGCCGCGGTCACCTTCGTCGACGATCGGCGGGCCTGGTCCAAGTGCGTGCGGGGCCGACCCGGGCAACCGGACGTCGCACGCGAACACTCGCCCGCCTGGCTCGCCATCACCGCCGAGGAGGGCATGGTCCACACCGCCGTCGAGGACGTGCCGGCGATCGCCGACCACCCGGCCATCGCCGAACTCGGGCTGGTGACGGTCGCCGCCGCCGTCATCGTGGCCCCCGACGGGCAGCGGGTCGGCGCGGTCGAGCTCGGCTGGGCCGACGCACTCGCCTACGACGGCGCGCTGCAGACCACCCTGCAGCGCATCGCCCTGCACGCGACGCGGCTGGTCGAGTTGCGCGCCGAGGTGGCCGAGTACCGCCGCTTCATCGAGCTCAACCCCGACGCCGTCACGGTGCTCGACCTCGAGGGCAGCATCGAGCTCGCCAACCCGATGCTGGCCGAGGTGCTGCGCCTGAACGCGCCCGAGGACGTGGTGGGCCGCAACTTCCTCGAACTGGTCGCCCCCGAGGACCGCGCCCGCGCCGCCAACGAGTTGGCCAGGGTGCTGTTCGCCCGGCGGCCGGCCTCGCAGATGGACATGCGGCTGCTCCGTGCCGACGGGTCCACCGTGGCGTGCTCGGTCAGCGCTGGCCACCTCCGCGCCAGTCGTCGCAGCCTGCAGCTGGTGGTGCGGGACCTCGACGAGCGCATCCGTGGCGAGGAGGAGCGCGCCCGCCTGTCCGAGCAGCTCGCCCAGGCCCAGCGGTTGGACCTGGCCGGCAAGCTCGCCAGCGGACTGGCCCACGACCTCAAGAACCTGATCACGGTGATGAGCTCCTACCTCGATCTCGCGCAGGGCTCGGTCCAGGACCTGGCGCCCGCGGTCGGCAACGATCCGATCGCGTCGATCCTCGACGACTTCGAGCAGTTGCGGCGTTCCGTGGACCGCGCCGGGACGCTGACCCACAAGCTGATGCAGTTCGCCGGCAGCGAGGGCTCCACCGACGAGGTGGACCTCGCACGGGCCGTCGACGGCGTCCGCAACCTGATCGAGTCCGCGCTCGGTCCCGGCGTGATGCTGGAGATCGACCTCGAGGACGACCTGCCGCGGGTGCGGGCCGACGCCGTCGGGCTCGAGCAGGCGCTGGTCAACCTGGTGATGAACAGCAACGACGCGCTGCCCCACGGCGGGACGATCATCGTGCGCGCCCGCCACACCGACCACCCGGCAGCGGGCGGGGTGACCTCGGGCCCGAACCACCCCGTCGACGACCAGCGTCGCTACGTCCGTCTCTCGGTCATCGACGACGGCACCGGCATGGACGACGAAACGCTGACCCGGGCGTTCGAGCCGTTGTTCTCGACCAAGGGCGCGGCCCGCGGGACCGGCCTGGGGTTGCCGACCGTGCTCGCCTTCGCGCAGCAGGCCGACGGCATCGTGGACCTGCACTCCATCAAGGGCGAGGGAACCTCGATCGCGCTGGTGCTGCCCACCGTCGCGTCGGCCGCGAGCCCCGACGTGCTGGACCGGCAGCGGCCCGTCGGTGGCAAACGCGTCGTGTTGGTCGACCCCAACGACCGTGCCCGCCGCGTCATCGCACAGATGCTTCGCAGTGCCGGGTACCGGATCCTGCCGGCGACCGACGGCGAGTCCGCCCTCCGGATTCTCGAGGAACAGGGCGGCGACGTGCTGGTCACCGAGCTCGCGCTGCCGGGCATCCCGGGCTGGCGGGTCGTCGACCGGGCGCGCGGGCAGCGGCCCGACCTACCGGTGCTCGTCTTCGCCTCAGCCCAGGCGCCGGACCGCGTCACCGACGACGTCCGCACGCTGGTCAAGCCGTTCAGCAGCGACCGGTTGCTGCGCATGCTGGCCGAGATGCTCCCCGGCTGACGCGGTGGTGTGCGGTCCCCGAAGCCGCGGAACGATATGCGCCTTTTCCCCAGTATTCGGGCGTTTGGACCGGGAAATTCGTCACTTCTGCCTTACAATCGCACGATGTTCGAGTACCCCGCCACCAGCTCCTCACGTCAGTGCGACGTGCTGCGCGAGCACGGTGACCACTACGCGGTGGCGGCTCGCACCGACGGAGATGGCGGGGACGGCGGCGACCTGCGTCGGGCGGTCCACGCCGTCGCGGTCGCGGCCGAACGGGCGTTGCAGCTGGCGGCGGACCGGCGTGACAGTGGCGGTGGCGAGATCGCCGGGCTGGTCGAACTGCTCGCCGCCATCGACACCTCGCAGGCCGCCGCGGTCGAGCTGGTCGACCGGATACAGACCGACGGCCTCGCCGAACGTCGCGCCGGGCTGCCGCTCGAAGGTGTGCTCGCGATGCAGTCGCAGGCCACCTACGGCGACCGGCGGTTCCTGCAGACCGCCCGTGACGTGCTGGCGAGCATGCCGAACCTGCGGGCGGCATTCCGGGCCGGCGCACTGGGTTGGGGCCAGGTACGCGCCGTCGTCCTCGAGGCGTCGGCCCTCACCGTCGCGCTTCGCGCGGAGCTCGACACACGGTTCGCCGACGTCGACGAGCTGCGCCGCCGGAACCCCGACGAGGTCGTCGACCAGGTCCAGGTCGTCGCCGGCCGCCTGCGCGAGACGCTCGAACAACAGCGGTCCGTCCGCAGGTTCGAACGCCGATATTTCCACACGCAGCCGGCCCTCGACGGCGGCGTGAAAGGCAACTTCCTCCTCCCGGGTCCGGAAGGCGCGCTGGTGATCGAGGCGCTCCAGGCCGCGGCCGAGCGTCCCACCGGCGACCGTGACGTCACACGCGACGCGATCGACTCGGACGTGGACGCGGACGGCGCCGCGGCGTCGGGAGCCGGTCGGTCTGCCTCGGGGGATGGCGCCGATGGCCCCGCCGCCGAGGGTCCGGCCGCCGAAGACGGTGGCGACCCGGTCTTCGATCGGCCGCGGGCCCGGCAGCTCGCCGACGCGTTCGTGCGGCTGGCCGAGGCGTTCCTGGCCGGACAGCGCGCCGATGGCACCGTCATCCGCTCACGCCCATCGATGCTGGTGCTCACCGACATCCGCGACCTCGTCGGCGACTCGGAGCGGGCCCGCCGAGCGCGGCTGCTGTGGCAGTTGCCCGGCGCCCCGCCGGCGCTGACGCCGGCGGCGCTCCGCCGCCTGGCCTCCGACGCCGACCTGCAGTTCGTGCTCACCGACGACCACGAGGTGCTCGGCATCTCCGCGCCCGTAGCCACGATCCCGGCGCGGCTGCGAAAGGCGGTGTTGGCCCGCGATCGAGGCTGTCGGTTCCCGGGCTGCCAGATCCCGGCCGCCTGGGTCGATCTCCATCATGTCCGTGCACGCGAACACGGCGGTCCGACCACGCTCGACAACCTGGTCGGTCTGTGCCGACGGCATCACGTGGCGGTCACCGAGGGTCGCTGGAAACTGACGATGTCCGGCGACGGCACCGTCACCGTCAGACGCGGCCGACATCGGGCGACGTCCGATCCGCCGCTTCGTCGGCATCCGCTGACGGCCTGACCGCGTCGTTGGGTCGAGGGCCGGTCCGGCATGGTCGTCGACTCGAGTCGAGATTTTCTGGGCGACTGCTTCAGCGGTCCTGCATCCGGGCCGATGGGCAGGGCGTGCCGGCAACCGTCGGCGACACGGGCCAGACATGGAGGTCAGCCCACATGCGTATCAACCAGAACATCGCGGCGTTCAACGCCTACCGCAACCTGTCGCAGACGCAGGGGACGCAGGCCAAGTCGCTCGAGAAGCTGTCCAGCGGCTTCCGCATCAACCGCGCCGCCGACGACGCGTCGGGTCTCGTCAACTCCGAGAACCTGCGTGCCCAGATCGGTGGCCTCAAGGTCGCCACGCGCAACGCCCAGGACGCGATCAGCCTCGTGCAGACCGCGGAAGGGGCGCAGACCGAGGTCCACTCGATGCTGCAGCGCATGCGCGACCTCGTCGTGCAGTCCGGCAACCTCGGCACCAACGACCCGGCCGCTCTGAAGGCCAACCAGTCCGAGATCGACCAGCTGAAGGAAGAGCTGACCCGCATCGCGGACCAGACCCAGTTCGGCACGAAGAAGATCCTCGACGGCACCTTCGCCAAGGCGGATGCCGTAGCGGCCGCTGACGCTGTCAATTTCACCGGTACCGATGGCATCACCGCGACGGCCGCCGACGCGACCACCGAGGGTGCCTTCGCGATCGACTTCTCGGACCAAGATCTGCTGGCGGCACTCGCAGACGGCGCCGGGCGTCAGGTCACGTTGACCTTCGAGGTCGATGGCAACGAATTGACCGCGGAGTTTGAGATCGCGGTCGATTCGAACGGTGACATCGACGCCGACGCCACCGCCGGAAACCTGCGCACAGCTCTCGCCGACGTGAGTGGTGCGACGGTTGGCGGAAGCGGTACTACCGTTTCTCTGACGTCGGACGACGTCGACATCGCCGTCGACTTCACCAGCATCACTGCTGACGCGGTTCAGGCACAGGCAGCGAATGCTGGCGCCGTCTTCCAGGTGGGCGCCAACTCGGGCCAGACCGTCAGCGTCGGGATCAACTCGGTGAAGGCATCCGACCTGGGTGCCGGTGCGACCTACGTCAACGCGGCAGGTCAGACGGTCAACTCCGGCTTCGCCAGTGTCGACGCTATCGACCTTGCAGAGCTGACCGGTGACGCGCTCCAGACCGGCGTTGCTGACGCCCTCGCGACACTGGACAAGGCGATCTCGGGTGTGTCCGACAACCGGGCCACGCTGGGTGCTTTCCAGAACCGGATGGAGTCGACGATCCGCAACGTGGGCGTCGCCGTCGAGAACCTGCAGGCCGCCGAGTCCCGCATCCGCGACACCGACATGGCGGAGGAGATGGTGAGCTTCACGCGCGCGCAGATCCTCTCGCAGGCCGGTACCGCGATGCTGGCGCAGGCCAACCAGGTCCCGCAGTCGGTCCTGTCCCTGCTCCGCTGATCCGACGCAACAACCTGGGGGTGGCGTACTCGAGTGATCGGGGCGCCACCCCCGTTGCATGTCCCGCACCACACACCGAGGAGGTGGTCGAGTGAGCGCACAAGGACTGTTCTCCATCGGAGGCATCGCCTCCGGGCTCGACACCGCGGGCATCGTCAAGCAGCTCATGCAACTCGAGCGCCAGCCGGTGGTCCGGCTGCAGAACACGCAGAAGCAGCTGCAGGCGGTCAACACCGCCTGGCAGTCGGTCAACACCCGCCTCTCCTCGCTGCGGACCGCGGTCGACGCCATCTCGCGTCCCGACCGCTTCACCAACCTCGTCGCCGTCTCGTCGTCCAACACCGACGCGGTCAGCGTGACGAGGGCCGGCACCGGGACCGGCTCCCTGACGTTCCACGTCGACCGGCTCGCGCAGGCCCATCAGGTCGCGACCGGCACTTTCGCCTCCGCCACCGACGCCCTGGCTGCGTCGGGCAAGCTCACGGTCCAGGTGGGCGCGAACGCCGCCGTCGAGATCGACGTCGACGCGGGCGACTCGCTGCAGGCGATCGCCACCAGGCTCAACGGCCTCAAGGCCGGCTTCACCGCCTCGGTCGTGAAGACCGGCGAGGGCGAGCACCGGCTGGTCCTCAACGCCTCGGCCACCGGGCTCGACAACAAGCTCACCGTCGGTGGCGACACGGGCCTCACCCAGCTCACGGCCTACGACGCCGATGCGAACACCAACGGCCTGCGCACCCTGCAGGCCGCGCAGGATTCCCAGGTCCGGATGGGCTCGGGATCCGAAGCCGTCACGATCACGCGATCCGGCAACACCATCGCCGACCTCGTGCCCGGTGCCTCGATCACGCTGAAGAAGGTCACGACCGAGACGCTGCCGGACGGCACGAAGCGTGACGGCGTGCCCGTCACCGTCACCGCGCAACGGGACATCGACGGCGGCATCGCCGCCGTGAAGTCCTACGTCGACGCCCTCAACGCGACCATCACGTCGCTGTCGGAGCTGACCCGCTACAACCCCGAGACGAAGACCGCCGGCGCGCTGCAGGGTGACCCCTACGCCCGGCAGCTGCTCGACCAGCTGCGTTCGGCGGCCACCGCCCCGCTCGGCGTCACCCGCGAACCCTTCGCCGGCGCCTTCGACGTCGGTCTGTCGGTCGACCGCACCGGCAAGGTCGTGCTCGACGAAGCCAAGTTGCGCACGGCCCTGAACCAGGACTTCGACGCGGTCGGGCGCCTGTTCGGTCGTACCGCGACGCCGACCGACACGCGTGCCACTGCCGTCATCGGCACGAACGCGACCACGCCGGGCGTCTACGAGGTGCAGGTCACCAAGGCGGCCAAGGCCGCGCGCGCCACCGGCGCGGTGTTCGCTCCGGACACCGACGTGCAGCCGAAGACGTTCAAGGTCACGGCGGGGACGGTGAGTGCGACGGTCACCCTCAACACCGAGGGACTGACCGCGTCGCAGATCGTGGCCGAGATCAACGCGGCGCTGAAGGACCAGAAGCTCGCCGCCATCGAGGCCAAGCTCGACGGCGACAACCTCGTCTTCGAGGAGACCCGGGCGGGAGCCAGCCGGAGCTTCACGGTCGAGGTGCTCGACCAGGACGACGCCGTCATCCCGTTCTCGTACGCGGCGGGGGAGGATGCGGCCGGACAGATCCGGCTCAAGGGCTCGAGCGACGCGTGGACGCCGCTCGGTGGTGGGGGACGTGAGCTCAACGCCACGACCGGCAAGGCGAACGGCATCCAGATCACGTGGTCGTCGCTGGAGGCGATCGACCCGGACCAGCCGATCACGTTCGACGTCACCTACAGCCACGGCCTCGCCGGCAACGTCGCGAACGTGCTGCGCACGGCCGAGGGCGGAAACGGCATCGTCGCTCGAGCGCGCAAGGGAATTGACGACCAGATCAAGATCTACCAGACGCGGATCGACGGCTTCGAACAGCGCCTGCTCACGCGGGAGTCGACGCTGATCAAGCAGTTCACCGCGATGGAAGTGGCACTGTCGAAGATGCAGGCGCAAGGCAACTGGCTGACCAGTCAGTTGGCTGGGCTCAACGGACTGAGCCAGCAGCAACAGCGATGACGACCAAGGACGGTCACATGTACGCACACCAGCAGCAGTACTACCGCCAGCAGGAGGCGCAGACCGCCTCGCCGGCCCAGCTCGTGCTCATGCTCTACAACGGCGCGCTCGCCGAGGTCGCCCGGGCGGGCCGTGGCCTGGCCGCGACGCCGATCGACATCGAGGACGTCAACGACTGCCTGGGTCGTGCGCAGGCGATCGTGACCGAGCTCGCCGTCACCCTCGACCGGGAGCGTGGGGGAGCGGTCGCCGCCAACCTCGCGGCCTTGTACGACTTCTGCCTCGACCGGCTGATCACGGCCAACGTCGCCAAGACCGCCGAGGGCCTGTCGGACGTCACCGACGTCCTCACCGGTCTGCGTGACGCCTGGGAGCAGGCGTGCGTCAACGCCCAACCCGTCCCGGCGCCCGTGGTGGTCGGATGAGTGCGCCCGTCACGGGGAGCGCCTGGCTTCAGGTGCTCGAACAGCTCGAAGCCGACATCGCCGAGTACGACATCGCCCTCGCGGGCGGCGAGCTCGTGCCGGTACAGACCTGGGTTCCCCCGCGCGACCTCGGTCCGCTCCCGGACGAACTGCAACCGCGCGCGCAGCGACTGGCGGTGCACCTCGCGGGACTCCAGTCGCGTACCCGGGACCGACTCGGGGAACTGAGCGCGCAGCTCAACGACGTGGACCGGCGTCGCCGCGCCGGCACCGCCTACGCCGGCTGACCGCGCTGCAGAACCGCAAACGACGGACCCGACAAGACCCGGCGACAGAGCCATCGCACCGAGACCGCGACCGCACTGCTTACGTGTCACAGAGAGTGGCCGACAGACCACTGTGACAATTCGGTACGGATACCAGACTCGGCTCAAGGAGGAGGCGTTTGCCTCCTCCTTTTGCGTTGTCTCGAAGAGGTCTGCCATGTGGGACGTGACGACGACCGCGGCGCTCCGCGCGCTCGACGGCCTCGCGCTGCGTGGAACCGTGCGCGCGAACAACATCGCCAACTCGGAGACGCCGAACTTCCGCGCCGGCACCGTCGACTTCGAGACCTCGCTGCGTGACGCGCTGCGGCGGCGAGACCCGGCCAGCGCGGGTGCGCCGCAGGTGACGGCCTCGCCGAGCATCGTCGACGCCCGCGGTAACAGCGTCGACATGGAGACCGAGCTGATCGGGTCCATGAAGGACGGACTGCACCGCGACGCCATGATCACGGCGTTCAACTACAAGACCGGCCAGCTGCGCGTCGCGATGGGCGGCCGCCGATGAGCTTCTCGTCGATGAACATCGGGCGCACCGGCGTTGGCTTCGCCCACAACTGGCTCGACGCGATCGCCCACAACATCGCCAACGCCAACACCGAGACCACGCCCGGCCAGGAGCCGTTCCGCGCCCTGCAGCTGGTCGCCCGCCCGCTCGGCGGCGGACCCTTCGCCAGCACCGGCTCGGGGGTGTACGTGGCTCAGCAGGTCCGTGCCGGCGGCGACCCCGCCCTGGCCTACGACCCGGCCAACCCGCTGGCGGACGCCGACGGGATGGTCGCCAAGCCGGTCGTCGAACTCGGCTCGCAGATGGTCGACATGATGATCGCGCAGCGGTCCTACCAGGCCAACCTCCGCACCGTCGAGTCCGCGAAGGAGGCCTACCAGGCCGCCCTCCGCCTCGGAGGCCAGTGATGTCGATCCCGCCGATCTCCAGCCCGCTTCCCATCGCGCCGCTGCCCCCGACGGGCGGTGCCGGCGCCGCGGGTGCCGCCGCCGCCCCCGGCTTCGGCGAGGCGCTCGGCAAGGGCCTGCAGCAGGTCTCGTCGCTCGAGCACAAGGCCGACGCCCTCGTCGAGGACATCGCGAGCGGCGGCCCGACCCGCATCCACGAGGTCATGGCGGCCACCAGCCAGGCCGGCCTCGCCGTCGACATGTTGGTCCAGGTCCGCGACCGCGCCCTCGAGGCCTACCAGGAAGTCATGCGCCTGCAGGTCTGACCCGACCTGCCCCGCCGGCCTCACCACCCCACCACCTGACACAGGACTGAACGCCACGTGGAGCTCAAGGACCGCCTGAACGGCCTGATGCGCTCGCTGCCGCCCGCGCAGCGGGTCGGCATCGTCGTGGCCATCGTCGTCCTGGTCATGGCCGCGGTGCCCTTCATGCGCTGGGTCACCACGCCCAGCTACGCGTTGCTGTTCGCCGGCCTCGAGGACAAGGAGCTGTCCGAGGTCGTCAACGAGCTCGAGACCCGCGGCGTGCCCTACCAGCTCGACGGCGCCCGGGTGCTCGTCCCGCAGCAGCAGCTCCACCGCGTCCGCGCCGACCTCGCCTCGTCCGGCGTCAGCGGCACCCCGACCGTCCCGGGCTACGAACTGCTCGACAACCAGGCACTGGGCGTCTCCGACTTCCGTCAGCGCGTCGACCTGCAGCGTGCCGTCGAGGGCGAGCTCTCACGCACCCTCGGCGCCATGGACGGGATCGACAGCGCCACGGTCCGGCTGGTCATCCCGGAGGAGTCGCTGTTCACCGAACAGCGCGAACCGGCCTCCGCCAGCGTGCTCATCCGCGCGGCACGTCCGCTCAACAGCAACCAGATCGAAGCCGTCACCCTGCTGGTCTCGTCGGCGGTCGAAGGCCTGTCGCCGGACCAGGTGACCGTCGCCGACACCGCCGGCAACGTCCTGCACGCACCCGGCGACGGCGTCATCGGCGGCGTCAGCGACCGTCAGCAGCGCCTGACCCGCGAGTTCGAGTCGGCCCTCAACGCCGACCTGCAGGGACTGGTGCAACGCGCGACCGGTTTCCCGGCCTCCGTCTCGGTCCGGGCCGCGCTCAACTTCGACGAGTCCGAGATCCAGACCGAGACCTTCGACGCCGACGGCACGCCGCTGCGCAACTCGACCAGCACCGAGCAGTTCGAGGGCGAGGGCGCACCGGTCGGCGGTGTCACCGGTGTCGACGGCGGCCCGCTGCCCACCGGCAACGGCCCCAGCACCTACACGCGTGAGGACACCAGCACGGAGTTCGGCGTCGGGCGCACCACCACCCGCACCGTCCAGGCCCCGGGCAACGTCGAGGACATCTCGGTCGCGCTGGTGGTCGAGAACGGCGCCGAGGTCACCGACGCTCAGCTGCGCGAGCTGGTCGGTGCCGCCGCCGGCATCGCCGTCCCGCTGCGCGCCGACGCGATCGCCATCACCCGGGTCGCCAGTCCGCCCGACGTGCTCGACCCGGTCGAGGAGGTCGAGCCCGGCCTGATGAGCAAGCTCGAGAGCTACCTCGCCATGGGCCTGATCGTCCTGATCGCGATCATGCTGTTCCTCATGAGTCGTCGCAACAAGAAGGACAAGGCGGAGAAGCCGGTCGAGAAGGTCGTGCCCGCCAAGGTCCGTCCCGCCCCGGCGTCGCTCGAGGACGCCCTCGACGCCGAGCCGCTGCCCACCGGTCCGCGCATCCAGGACGAGGTGGCAGCGCTGGTCGAACGTCAGCCCGATGAGATCGCCTCGCTGCTGCGCGGCTGGCTCGCGGACCGGAGGGCGGGGGTATGAGCACCACCGCCATGGTCCTCGGCCGCGCCCAGAAGGCCGCCGCCGTCCTGGTCTCGGTCGGTCCCGACCGTGCCGCCCGGGTCCTCGAGCACCTGACCGAGGACGAGGTCGAGCAGCTCGCCGTCGAGGTGGCGCAGCTCGGCGAGATCGGTCCGATGCAGCTCGAGTCGATCCTGACCGAGTTCCGCAACGAGGCCATCGCCCGCGAGGCGCTGATCACCGGTGGAGAGCAGCACGCCCGCGACATGCTGCGCTCCCGCTACGGCGCCGACGCCGACGAGATCGTCGACCGGCTGCTGGCCACGACCCAGGCGACCCCGTTCCACTTCCTGCGCATGCACGAGCCGACCGAGATCCTCCAGCACCTGCGCGAGGAGAGCCCCCAGACCCTTGCGGTCGTCCTCGCCCACCTGCCGGCCCGGCTCGGCGCCGCACTGATGAGCGGCTTCGACGCCCCCGTCCAGGTCGCGGTCGCGACCCGGCTCGCCACCCTCGAACGCGCCGACGAGGACGTCGTGCGCCGTATCGAGGACGCCCTGAAGCTGCGCCTCGGCGAGGTCCGGCGTCGCAGCGGCCGCCGTGACGGGGTCAAGGAGCTCGCCGATCTGCTCAACCAGAGCGACCGTGCCACCGAGCGCGCCATCATGGCCGAACTCGAGACGACCGATCCCGCGCTCGCCGAACGCGTCCGCGCGCTGATGTTCGTCTTCGAGGACCTCGTCACGCTCGAGGACCGGGCCCTGCAGGAACTGCTGCGCCAGGTCGAGCCGCAGATGCTGGCGACCTCGCTCAAGGGGGTGTCCGGCGAACTGCAGGACGCGCTGATGCGCAACCTCTCCGAGCGTGCCCGCACCACGGTCACCGAGGAGATGGACCTGATGGGTCAGGTCCGCCTGCGCGACGTCGAGGCGGCGCAGACCAACATCGTGCGGATGGTCTACGAGCTGGAGAAGGAAGGGCTCATCACCATGGGCCGCGGCGCGGAGGAATTCGTTGGCTGAACTCCTCCGCGTGGCCGTCGCCGACGACGTGCGCACGCTCGCCGCCCCGAGCCCCGTGCTCGACCCGGCCACCGCCGTGGTGGTTGAGCAGGCCGCCGCCGCCGCCCGTGCCCAGGGGCGGGCCGAAGGCGAGGCCGCGGGCCGTCGCACCGCGACCGATGCCGCCATGCAACTCGGCGGCCGCCTCGACGCGCTGCTGCAGGAACTGCTGACCCAGCGTGCCGCCGCCCGTGCCGCGGACCTCGAGCTCGCCGCCCGGCTCGCGGCCGCCGTGCTGGATGCGACGCCGCCGACGTCGGCGCTGCACCTCCTCGACCGTGTCCGCGACGCCGCTGCCGTGTTGGACGACGACCCGCTCGAGGTCCGCCTGCACCCCGACGACGAGGCCGCGATCGCCTCCGCGCCGCGCGACCCCCGTCTGCACCTGGTCGCCGACCCCTCCGTGGCGCCCGGCGACGCCGTTCTCACCGGCGCCTGGGGTGGTGCGGAACTGACCCGCGCCGCCATGCTGGACGCTGCCGTCGCACTGCACGCCGAAGGCCTGACCGCCGGCGACACCACCGGGGGGACGCGATGAGCGCCCTGCTGCGTGCCGTCAGCCGTGGATCGGTGTCCCGTGTCGTCGGCACCGAGGTGGAATTGCGTGGTCTGCGCCTCGCCGTCGGTGACGCCGTCGACCTCGAGGCACGTGGCGAGGTCCGCGTCGGCGAGGTCGTCGCCGTCGACGACCACGCCGCCCGCGCCCTGCTCCTGGGCGACACCAGCGGCATCGCCCGCGGTGACGTCGTCCGGCCGCGCCCCGGTCCGCTGACCTCACCGGTCGGCGAGGCGCTGCTGGGCAGGATCGTCGACGCCCTCGGTCGCCCGCTGGACGGCAAGGGACCGATCGACGCGCCCCAGCGCTCCGTCGACGCCGCGCCACCCCACGCCCTGGCCCGCCAACGGGTCGAGGAACCCCTCGACACCGGGGTGAAGCTGATCGACACCCTGTGCACCGTCGGTCGCGGCCAGCGGATGGGGCTGTTCGCCGGCTCCGGCGTCGGCAAGTCGACGCTGCTGGCCATGATGGTCCGCGGCACGACCGCCTCGCGGTCGGTGATCGCCCTGGTCGGCGAACGCGGCCGTGAGGTGCGCGAGTTCGTCGAGGACGTGCTCGGCCCCGAAGGGCTCGCCCGCAGCGTCGTGGTGGTCGCCACCTCCGACGAACCGGCGCTGCTGCGCCTGCGTGCCGCCTTCCTCGCCACCCGGATCGCCGAGGAGTTCGCCGACGCCGGCAACGACGTCCTGCTCACGGTCGACTCGCTGACCCGCCTGGCGACCGCGCAGCGCGAGGTCGGGCTCGCCGCCGGCGAGCCGCCCACCTCGAAGGGATACCCACCGTCGGTGTTCGCGCTGCTGCCACGCCTGCTGGAGCGTTCCGGCCCGCTCGAGCGCGGCACCATCACCGCCTTCTACACCGTGCTGGTCGAAGGTGGCGACCACGACGAGCCGATCGCCGACGCGGCCCGCTCCATCCTGGACGGCCACCTCGTCCTCGACCGGTCCCTGACCACCGCCGGGAGGTTCCCGGCCATCGACCCGCTCGCCAGCCTGAGCCGGCTCGCCACCACGGTGACGACGCCGCAACAGCAGGCGGACGCCCTGACGCTGCGGCGCTCGCTCGCCGCCGCCGAGCGTGTCCGCGACCTCGTCGAGGTGGGCGCCTACGTCCCCGGTACCGACCGGGTGGCAGATGCAGCACTGTCGATGATGGACGACATCGTCGACTTCCTGACCCAGCCATCACAGGACGTGGTGGCTTCGACCGACGCATGGATGCGGATCGCCGAGCTCGCGGGACGACTGCGGGCAGCCCAGGAGATGGCGGCGTGAAGCGTGACCGAATGAAGGTCGTCCTGCAGGTCCGTGAGGGCCTCGAGCGGCGACGTCTGGCCGAACAGGCGGCAGCGGACCTGCAGCTGCGCCTGTCCACCGAACGGCGCGGCGAGGCCGTCGCGGCCCGCGACGAACGCGCCGCCCCCACGGCGGTGCGCAGCGCCGAGGAGCTGCAACAGCACCGCGTCGGCAACGTGGCACTCGAGGACGCCGTCGAGCGCGCCCGCGAACGCGAGCGGCAGTCCCGCCGCGAGGCCGAGATCGCCCAGCAACGCCGGGTCGACGCCGCGATCGCCCGCCGTAGCGCGGAGCGGCTGGCCGAGCGCCGCCAAGCCGAAGCGGCTACGCGGGCCAGCCGCATCGCCGAGACCCAGCTGGACGCGGTCGCCCTCGAGACCTGGCGTCGCCGCGCATGATCGCGACCGTCGGAGCGAGCGGGATGGTCGACGTCCAGGCCCGCATCGCCGCCATCCAGGGTCGCATGCAGCCCTTCGTGCCGTCGCCCGTCGTCGTCGCGCCCGCCGCGACCGAGACGGCGGCACGGCCCGCGTCGTTCTCGGACGCGCTGGCCTCGACCGTCGCGGTGGCCCGGCCGGTCCCCACAGCGGGTGGTGCGGTCGCCACCGCACCGGCCGGGGCGCCGGCGGGTCTACCGCCCGCCGACGGGGCGTGGGCGGAGCGGCTGCCTGCCGCCGGCCGGCCCTGGGCCGGAGCGATCCAGCAGGCGGCCACCGAGGCCGGCGTCGACCCGGCACTGCTCGCGGCGCTCGTCCGGCACGAATCGAACTTCGACCCCGCCGTGCGCTCCCACGCGGGCGCGATCGGCCTCGCCCAGCTGATGCCGGGCACCGCTGCTGGCCTGGGCGTCGACCCGACGGACCCGATGGACAACCTGCGCGGCGGCGCCCGGTACCTCAAGCAGCAGCTGGACCGGTTCGGCTCGGCCGAACTCGCGCTGGCGGCCTACAACGCCGGCCCCAACCGGGTCGCCGAGGCCGGCGGGATCCCCCGCATCAGCGAGACACAGAACTACGTACGGCGCGTGATCGCGACCTGGGAGCAACTACGGTGATCAACCTCAACACGGCGGCCGGACCGGCCGCCACGGGCCTGACCGGCCCTCAGGCCGACGCGGCCGCCGGGGATTTCCTCGCCGTGCTCGCCGCGCTGGTCACCGACGCCACCAGCGCCGTCGGGCCCGACGGCACCGGCGTGCTCTTGCCCGGCTCGCCGTTGCTGGAGCGCGACAGCGCGCCGGTCACCGGTACCGACGAAGCGGCGCCAGGCCCGTCGGGTTCGCCGCTCGCCGCTGCCCCCGCCGACGCCGAGGCCGATGCATACGAGCACGTTCCGGCCTGGCCGACGCTGCAGGCACTGGCGGCCATGTGCACGCGGCCGACGGCCGACACCGACCCGGCCACGCCCGTCCTCGACGAAGCTCCGGTGACCACGGCGCCGGCCACCGTCTCGACGCCCCGGCCCATCGCCCCGGCCGCGGTCGCGCTGGCGACAGGGGACCCGGTCGCCACCACGACCGAAGGTGAGCTCGACCACGCCGTCGAAACCTCGGACGATCCGTCGCCGGCAGGAGACGAGCCGCCCGCCATGGGCGCCCCCGCCCAGCGGCTGCCGGCCAACGCCCGGGCGCTCGGCCTCGAACGGCACGCGAACGAGCGGGCCGTCACCGAGACCGCGGAGCCCAGGCCTGCGGCAGCCGTCGATGGCGGCCGTCCGATGATCGACGCGCCGGAGGTCCGACGTCCCGAGATGGCGGCCCGCCAGGTACGCATCGACGCCGGGACCGAATCCGTCACCGAGACCATGACGCAGGTGGAGCCCGGCGAGCCGGGGGAGAGCGAGCGCACCGCGCCGACCTCGACCGCCGCCGGCATCTCCCGCGTGCTGGACGCCCTCGAACAGCTCGAGCTCGCGCCACCGCCGCGCCGCGTGACGCTGGAGCTCGGTGACGTGCGCGTCCGCTTGTCGCTGGAGGACGGGGCGGTGCGCATGCACCTGCTCGGTGAGCAGCGCGACGAGCAGGGCCGCGAGTTCCTGCGGGCGGCCAACGAGGCGCTGCGCGAGCGCGGGTTCTCCCTCGCCGACCAGGGCCGTGGGCACGCGCGCGACGGCGCACCCGGACAGCAGCGGCCCGACCTGGCACCACCGCGCCCCGAGCGCGGGACCGCCCGGATCAACCGTCCGGTCGACACGACCACCGCCGGGGTCCGCTCCGGCATCCACCTGTAGAGGGGGCGCACGATGACGACCATCTCCAGTGGCGCAGGGATCGGCGCCACCGCCGGTCTGCCGACCGGTGACGGCGCACTTTCCGCCCTCGGCGGCATGGGCAGCGGCGGGTTCCTCGAGTTGATGGTGGCGCAGCTGCGTTACCAGAACCCGATGGCCCCGTCCGACCCCAGCGCCATGATGATGCAGACGGCGCAGCTGGCCCAGCTCGACGCCATCCAACAGCTCGCATCCCTCCAACGTCGCGACCTCGGCCTGCAGAACGCCGTGGCTGCCGCGGGGCTGGTGGGAACCACGGTCAACGCACTCGCCACGGATGGCGGCACGGTGCAGGGCGTCGTCGACGCCGTTCGCTACACGACGCTGGGTCCGGTCCTGGACATCGGGGGGCAGGAGGTCCCCTTCGACCACGTCACCGAGATCCGCAAGCCCGATGCCCCGATCACCGACGCCTGACCACCAGGCGAGACAAAGGCCGCACCATGCTCCGCTCGATGTTCTCCGCCGTCTCCGGACTGCGCTCGCACCAGACCATGATGGACGTGACGGGTAACAACGTCGCCAACGTCAACACCGCCGGCTACAAGGCCGTGCGGACCACCTTCCAGGAGACCCTCACCCAGGTCGTCCGCGGCGGCGGCGCCGGCGGCGCCGACAACGGCGGCGTCAACCCGATGCAGCTCGGTCTGGGTTCGTCGGTCGCCGCGACGGACCTGATCTTCACCCAGGGCGCGTCGCAGGTCACCGGCCGCGCCACCGACGTGGCCATCCAGGGCGACGGGTTCTTCGTGGTCCAGGATGCCGGCGGCAACGACTTCTACACCCGCGCCGGTGCCTTCGGCGTCGACAGCGCCGGCAACCTCGTCACGCCCGAGGGTCTGCGCGTGGTGGGCTCCGACGGAAACCCGATCGTGCTCGGGCAGGGCGCGACCGACATCGCCATCGGCCCCAACGGCGCGATCACGGGCAAGATCAACGGCGTCGGCCAGGAACTGGGACAGATCGCGCTGGCGCGGTTCCCCAACCCCGGTGGTCTGACCCGTGTCGGCAACGGCCTCTACGACGCAGGTGGTGCGGCGGGCGAGGCGATCGTCGGCACGCCCGGCGACGCCAACGGCCTCGGCGGGCTGCAGTCGGGCACGCTGGAGATGTCCAACGTGGACCTGGCGTCGGAGTTCACCAACCTGATCCTCGCCCAGCGCGGTTTCCAGGCCAACTCCCGCACCATCACCGCCAGCGACGAACTGCTGCAGGAACTGGTCAACCTCAAGCGCTGACGACACGGGGTCGCACAACGACCCCGTTCCGGATCCGTACGGCCACACCTCGACGCTCCACCGTCGGGGTGTGGCCGTTTCCGCGTTTCCGGACGGTGTCCCCGAGGAGGTGTCCGTTCGGTTGCGAGTCGGGGGGTGGCTTCCCCACGGTGGAGGGACCGACCCCTGAGAGAGAGGAACACGTGAGGACGAGACGGACGTTCCGTCGCATCGTGACCGTCGTCGCCACCACCTCGGCGTTCGGGCTGCTGTCGCCGGCACTCGGCAGCGCCGACGGTCACGGCTCCACCAACCACCGCGAGGTGCCGAACAACGGCTGCGGGACCGAGACGCCGGTGGCCGCCTTCCCGGACCGCTCGGACGCGTCGTCCGCCCACCAGCGCAACATCGACTGCGTCGCGCACCAGGGCGTCGCGGAGGGCCGTGACGGTCGGTATCACCCCGGGGAACGCGTGACGAGGGCGCAGATGGCCTCGTTCGTCGCCCGGACGCTGGAGGCCGCCGGTGATCGCGACCTCCCGGACGACCCCGAGCAGCGATTCGAGGACACCGACGGCACGGTGCACCAGCACCGCATCGCCCAGCTCGCCGAGGTGGGCATCGTCGAGGGTCGTGACGCGAACCGCTACGAGCCGAACGCGCACGTGACCCGGGCGCAGATGGCCTCGTACGTGCTTCGGGCAGCATCGTGGAACCACACGGGCGACATCGATGCCTACGCGCCAGCGGGGAACGACGCCTACTTCCCCGACGCCGTGGGATCACATCACGCCGACAACATCCGCACGGGCTACGAACTCGCGCTGCTGGACGGGCGCAGTCCCGGCACGTATGCGCCCACCGACGACGTGCACCGCGCCGCGATGGCCACCTTCCTGAGCCGCCTCCTCGACCTCGTGCACCCCGACGCGTACCAGACCAACAACCAGACCTACGTGATGTCGCCCAGCGAACCGGTCGGGACGAGCGCCGGCGAGGAGATCGAGGTCACCGTGCTCGCCAGCCGCGCCGACTACGCCGGCGACGCCGAGCCGGTCCCGGGGCCGGTCCGCCAGGCCCTGCACGTTGCCCTGCTGCCGTGCGACAACGTCGACAGCGACGTTCCGGCGACCTTCGCGGGCGACCAGCTCGCGGCCGGCGTCGGGAGCACGGACCAGGGTCACGCCTACATCCGCGACGTCAACGGCGAGCCCGTCGGCGGTCAGGAAACGCTGGTGCGCGACGTCCCGCCCGAGGACGGTCGTATCACGTTCACGCTGATCGCCGACCAGGCGGACTGCACGGTCGCCGTGGCGTTCGACGACCGCGGCCCACAGGACGAGCTGCGGCTCGACGCGGGCAACCGGCCGGCCCACGCGTTCGGCTTCGTCGTCGCCGAGTGGGGCTGACCAGCGGCCGCCCCGACCACGACGCCGCCGGCAGACGTCGGCGGCGTCGCGTGTGACGGCTCCCGTACGCCGCAGACGCAGCGCCTAGGAACCGGCCAGCGCGGAGGTGCGACCGCCTACGGTCGCAGCCGGTTCCGCGGCGCTGAGGCTGGCGCCGAAACGCAGCCCCTCGAGGTTGGCGGCCGCGAGCTGTTCCTCGCTGAACCCGAGTTCCGTACCGTCCCGCAGGAGCGCGTCCCAGTCGGCGGCCTCGGCCTGCAGCGCGAGCTCGACCAGCGGGCGCAGTGGTCCGAGTCCGGTGGTCAGTGCGGCATGGACGGCGTCGTCCAGCGGCAGCTCGGCGAGCACGGCCGGCGCAACCCGGCCATCGTCGCCCAGCACGGAGAACATGCCGAGCAGGAAGGCGTCGAAGCCGGACGCGGTGCCGCTGGTGTCGGCCAGGTGCTCGCAGAAGCGGGCGCGACCACCCGCGCGGGCGACCACGGCGGTAGCGCCGTCGTCGACCGTGGCGGCCAGCACCAGCAACGAGACCCAGCGACGGACGGCGCGCTCACCCAGCAGCAGCAGGCCGTCGTGGATGGAGGTGACGGGGCGCCAGCCGGCACCGGCACGCAGGACCCGCAGGAACCGGTCGGAGAGAACCACGTCGTCGCGGATCGCGGCCGCGACGGCCCGCAGGTCCACCTCCTCGACGTTCATCGACTGCAGCAGCCGTAGGTGCGCGGACGGCAGCGCCAGCGGCCGGGTGGCACCCATGACCTGCGGTCGGCTGACGTGATAGCCCTGCAACAGCGTCGCGCCGGCGGCGATCGCCCGTCGGACGGTTGCACCGTCCTCGACCTTCTCGGCGAGGACGGTGCAGGTCGACGGCAGCGAGCGGATGAGCTCGAGCGCGTCGAACAGGGGGCAACCCAGCAGGTCGACCTTGACGACGTCGACCTCGTCCACCAGCGCAAGGCGGCGATCGCCGGGGACGACGTCGTCGAGCGCGACGCGGAAGCCCGCGGCGCGCAGCGTGCGGATGGCGGTGAGGATGTCGTCGTCGACCTCGGTGTCCTCGAGCACCTCCAGTACGAGGCCCTCGGGCGGCAGCGCCACGAGCTCCCCGGAGCGGAACAGTTCGGCAGGGATGTTGATCCAGGCGTCGAGCCCCCCGGTCAGCGCCTCGCGGCCGAGCGTCAGCAGGCCGTTCACGATGACCTGCGCCGTCGCGGCCGTGCCGTCGAACGTTGGGCTGGACACGCCGCCCGCGGGCAGGGGACGGTGCAGCAGCTCGTAGCCGACGACCTGGCCGGTCATCGACACGATGGGCTGTCGGGCCACCAGGACCCGACCGAGCACTTCGGACACGTCGCCCCCAACTCCAGATCGATGCAGGAAAGACGGAACTCCCTTGGTGCTGTCGGCCGTACCGGGCCGTACTCGACTGGTCGGCGGGAACACGGTGAACGTCCGGTCGTGGGTGCTTCAGCCGGGCCGCGGGCTGCCGATGAGTCGGAGTGAAGGGCATACGGACATGCCCGTCGTCTGCCAGCACACGGAGGTGCGGCCGTGATCCTCGTGCATCGATTGCGCGGCGAACCCTTGTTCGTCAACGCGGACCTGATCGAATCGATCGAGGCGACCCCGGACACGGTGCTCACCCTGGTCGACGGTCGCCGTGTCTTCGTGGACGACGCTCCCGACGTCGTGGTCGAGCGGATCGTCGCGTTTCGTGCCTCCCTGCTGGTCGCCGCCGATGACCTGCGCTCCGGTGTGCCGACGCTGTCCATCGTGCGCGACGAGGAGCTCTGACGTGGATCCGTTGTTCCTCGGGGGCCTGGTCCTCGCGCTGCTCGGCATCGTCATCGCGACGGTCATGGACGGCAACTCGTTCGCGCCGCTGATCGGTCCGTCCTCGTTCGTGCTCGTGTTCATGGGCGCGCTCGGCGCCGGACTCATGGCCTTCCGCAAGAGCGACGTCGGGACGATCCCGAAGTCGGCGATCAAGGCCATCAAGGGCCAGTCCCTGGACGTCCAGGACACGATCACCCAGCTGGCGCAGCTGGCCGAGGTCGCCCGCCGCGACGGCATGCTCGCGCTCGAGGCGCGCCTGGAGGGGATCGAGGACCGGTTCGTGCGGACCGGCGTCCAGCTGCTGGTCGACGGCGTCGACGAGGAGGTCCTCAAGGAGACCCTCGAGATCGAGATGACCGCCCTCGACGAGCGCCACGGCACCGCGATCAGCTTCTTCAAGGCGCTGGCCGGCTACGCCCCGACCTTCGGCATGGTCGGCACGGTCATCGGCCTGATCAACATGCTCGGCAACCTCAGCGACCCCTCGCAGCTGGGCAAGGGCATGGCGCTCGCACTGCTCACCACCCTCTACGGCGTCATGATCGCCAACCTGGTCTTCAACCCGATGGGTGACCGGCTGCAGCGCATGAACGACCTCGAGCTGGCCGCCATGGACGTGGCCTTGGACGGCATTCTCACCATCCGCAGCGGGGCGAGCCCGCGTGGCGTCATCGAACGGCTGGAGTCGTACCTGCCACCCTCGGAGCGCATCGGCGTGGCGGACCGGCTCAGCGGCGGCAAGCCTGCGGAGGAGGCGGCCTGATGGCGCGCCCCAAGAAGAAGAAGGAGGAGGGCGGCGGTGACCGCTGGCTCGGCACCTACGGCGACATGATCACGTTGCTGCTGGCGTTCTTCGTGATGCTGTACTCGATGTCGACCGTCGACGTGCTCAAGTTCGCGAGCTTCGTGCAGGGCCTGGCGGTCCCGTTCGGCAACAACTCCGCCGAGGGCATGATGCCCGACAACAGCGGCCTGCTTCCGGATCACAACGGCCTCGACGAGCAGCAGCGCGCCGCCATCGACCAGATGGTCGAGACCGTGACCTCGCAACAGGACACCGAGCGTTCGAAGCAGCTCGACGAGATCGCCGAGGCGATGCAGGAGGCGCTGGAGGAGGCCGGGCTCGACGCCCTGGTCGAGCAGCGACGCGAGGCGCGTGGGCTGGTGATCTCGGTGGGGACCGACGACGTGCTGTTCGGACTCGGGTCGACCGAGGTGGGGCCCCAGGGACGCGAGATCCTCGGCGCGATCGCCGACATCCTCGCCGACTTCCCCAACGACGTCATGATCGAGGGCTACACCGACGACCTCCCGCTCGCCAGACCGGGATACGACAACTGGAACCTGTCCACCGACCGCTCCATCGCGGTCCTGAAGCTGATGGTGCAGGAACACGGCCTGTCGCCGGCCAAGATCGGCGCAACGGGGTACGGCGAGTTCCGCCCGCTCGTGCCGAACACGTCGCCGGCGAACCGTGCCAAGAACCGGCGGGTCGACATCGCCGTGCTGCTGACAGAGGAGGAAACGGCATGAGCGAGGCCGTCGTCGTCGAGGTCGAAGAGGAGACCTCGTCCAAGAAGAAGCTGCTGCTGATCGGCGCGGTCGTCGTCGTGCTGGTCGCGGGGGTCGCGGCCTGGTGGCTGTTCCTCAAGCCCGCCGGCGAGGAGGTCGCCGTCGAGCCGGCGGACGGCGCCATCGTCAGCTTCGAGCCCCTGACCACGACGCTGGGTGTGTCCGCGCCCAGCCACGCGCGTGTGACCCTGGCGGTGGTGTTGACCGAGGATGCCGACCCGACCGTCCTCGACGCCCGCAAGGCACTGTTGCAGGACGCGCTGCTGCAGGAGATCGCGACGATGGGCGCCGACCAGCTGCGCAGCGCCGAGGGCTCGGCCCAGTTGCGGGCCGCGCTGACGGAGGACGCCAAGACCATCTGGGGCGAGGACGTGGTCCGACGCGTGGTCCTCACGGAGCTGCTCGTCCAGTGACGCGGTGGTGACGCTGCGTGCCCACATGGTGACGCTCGGCGACACGACTGCTTGACCCTCCCCGGCGTCGGCCGATGGGCCCACGACCCCCGTGGAGGAACCGTGAGCCGAGCCCTGGCCGACGTGTCTACCACGACCGTGACCCCGGTCGACTTCCGTCGGCCCAGCCGCATCAACCGGGACGCGGTCGTGGTGTTCGAGGCTGCGCACGACGCGTTCGTGCGCCGTCTCACCAGCTCGTGGACCAATTCCACCCAGGCGGCGATCGAGATCGAGCACCTCGCCACCGAGCAGCTGTCGGTGGACGACTACGTCAAGACGCTGCCGACCCCGACGCTGCTCGCGAGCGTCCGCGTGGGACCACTCGGCGCGACGGCGCTGCTCGACCTGGACCTGCCACTCGCGCTGCTGCTCGTCGAGCGGTTGCTCGGCGGTCTCGGCGACCCGGCGGAGAGCGCCGTGCCCCGCCGTCCCACCGACCTCGAGACCGACCTCATCGCCAGCGGCCTGCTTGCGCCGGCCGTGCGTGCCATCGACGAGGCACTCACCGACATCGACGGGGAACCGTCCGAGCTGCTCGGCATCGAGACGACGCCACAGCCGATGCAGCTGTCCGCCCCCGGTGAGCTGCTGCTGCTGCTCACCTACCGGGTCGAGATTCGTGGCGACCTGCCGGCGCAGGGCCTGATCAGCATCGGCTACCCGGTCGCCCCCCTCCTCGCCCACCTCGACGAGCTCAGCGGCGGGGGCATCGACGCCGACGACCCCGGCACCGGCCAGGCGGCACGTGGCGCCCTCCTCGACGCGGCGCTCGACCTGCGCGTGCAGCTGGGCGCATCGACGCTGCCGGCGTCGGTCCTCGCCGGACTGCAACCCGGCGACGTGCTCTCCCTCGACCACCCGATCGGCCGCCCGGCCAGCCTCGTCTGCGACGGCCAGGAGCTCGGCAGCGCCCACCTCGGCAAGCGGGGCCGGCGCAGCGCCATCCAGATCGTCCAACCACCCGCCAGCCGCCCTCCCGCGGACCCGTTGTCCGCCATGCCCCAGGAGCTCGTGTCGTGACGCCCGAGACCGCCACCCGCGCCGAACTGCCCGACCTCACCGCCGGAGCGGGACCGGGCGCCCCCGGGGACCTGCACCTGCTCGCCGACGTCGAGCTGACCGTCACCGTCGAACTGGGCCGGGTCCGCCTGCCGCTGCGCGAACTGCTGCGCCTGCAGGAGGGCAGCGTGGTCGAACTCGACCGACTCGCCGGCGCCCCCGTCGACGTGCTCGCCAACGGCACCCCTGTGGCGCGCGGCGACGTGGTCGTCGTCGGTGACGAGCTCGGCGTGAGGATCTCCGAACTGCTCGGACGGGTCGGGGCGTGATCGACTCCCCCCTGATCGGCCTGCTGGTGCTCGCCCTCGTGGCGGCCGCACCGCTGCTGCTGCGCCGCGTGAAGGCGGGCCAGCCCGGCGGCGTCCGCGTGCTCGGACGGACTGCCCTGCACCGCAACGCCGTCGTCGCCGTCGTCGAGGTCGGCAACCGCCGCCTGCTCGTCGGCGCGGGGGAGAAGGGCATCGAAGTACTCACCGAGCTCGAGCCGGACGTCGCCGACGCCGCCACGGGTCCGGTCGCCGAGGACCCCGCGGCCCCCGGCATCGTTCTGTCGGCGCACACGGATGCTGCGCCGACCGACCTCTGCTCGACCGCGGCCACCGAGGAGGCGCTGACGGCGCTCCTCGGCCCTGCCGGATCGACCGTGGAACACGCAGGGCCAGGGATCGGCCTCGTCGACCGTCTTCGTCACCTGACGGTCCGAGTCTCGCAGCCGCAGCGCGGCGCGGGAAGGCCGCTCCGTGCAACGCTCCGCCGCTAGCCGTCCCCGCCGGCTCCGGCGCGGGGTCCGGCTGCTCCCGCTGCTGCTGCTCGTCGGCCTGCTCCTGGCCACCTCGGCCGTGCCCGCCCTCGCGCAGGTCGCCGACCCGGCTCCGCCGAGTGCACCGGTCACGCCGGACGAGCTCGCCGACACCGGCGGCATCGAGGACGCCAGCAGCCTGACCGTCACGCTCGACGACGCCGAGAGCGGCCTGTCGCGCACCGTGACGCTGGTCCTGCTGCTCAGCGTCGCCGCCATGGCGCCGATCCTGCTGCTGCTGATGACCACGTTCACGCGGTTCATCATCGTGCTGAGCCTGATCCGCAACGGGCTCGGGCTCCAGACGGTCCCGCCGGCGCAGGTCCTGCTCGGTCTGGCCGTGTTCCTGACCCTCTTCGCCATGGGTCCGACCTTCTCCGAGGTCAACGAGACCGCCCTGCAGCCGATGCTGGCCGGCGAGATGGACGCGATGGAGGCGGCGACCGTCGGCTACGAGCCGTTCCGCGACTTCATGCTGGCCCAAACCCGCGAGAGCGACCTGCGGATGTTCACCGAGATGGCCGGGAAGGAGGCGCCGGCCAACGTCTCCGAGGTCGGCCCCACCACCCTGATCCCCGCCTTCGTCATCTCCGAGCTGCGCACCGCCTTCACCATCGGCTTCGTGATCTTCGTGCCGTTCCTCATCGTCGACCTGGTCGTCGCCGCGGTCCTGATGTCGCTCGGCATGGTGATGCTCCCGCCGGTGTTCGTGTCCATGCCGCTCAAGCTGCTGCTGTTCGTCCTCGTCGACGGGTGGGCCCTGATCGCCCGCTCGCTCGTGTCGTCCGTGATGGGAGGTTGAGGCCGCGATGAGCGACGTACAGGTCCTCGAGATCTTCGCCAACGGGATGCTGGTCGCCTCGAAGCTCGGCGGGCCGCTGCTGGCGGTCGCCCTGATCGTCGGTGTCGGCGTGTCGCTGTTCCAGACGGTGACCCAGATCCAGGAGATGACGCTGAGCTTCGTGCCGAAGGTCATCGGGATCGCCGCCGTGCTCCTGCTCAGCGGCAACTGGATGCTGCGCGAGCTGGTCAGCTTCTCGCAGCAGCTGTGGTCCTCGATCCCCAACCTCGTCGGCTGATGCGGCCGACGGGCTCCGGGAAGGGGCCCCCATGGACGTGGTGATCCCGGTCGACGGCGCGTGGGCGGTCGGCCTGGTGCTCGCCGTGACGCGCGTGGCGGCGTTCGCCGTCGCCTCGCCGGTGACGGGCCGGGCGCTGCCCGCGACGGCCAGGATCGCGGTGACGTTCGCCGTCGCGCTCGCGATGGTCCAGCCGGTGCACGGGGTCGTCGAGCTCGGCGACCTGTTCGCCGCCGGCGCCGTCAACGCGATGATCGGGGCCGCGCTCGGCTGGATCAGCGGCCTGATCCTGCACATGTTCACCTCGGCCGGCGGGATCATCGACCTCGCGTCCGGCCTGTCGATGGCCACCGTCTTCGACCCGATGCAGGGCGACTCCGGCGGGGTGTTCTCGCGACTGTTCCACCTCACGGGCATGGCGCTGTTCTTCGTCGGCGGGGGACTGGCCCTGATCATCGGCGGGCTGGTCGCCAGCGCCCGGCTGCTCCCGCTCGGTGCCGCGCTGTCACCCTCGCCCGGCCTGACCGGACTGGTGGTCGAGCTGGTCTCGCAGCTGATGCGCTCCGCCGTCGAGTTCGCGCTCCCCGTCATCGGCGTGCTGCTCATGCTCGAGCTGGCCCTGGGCCTGGCCGCCCGCTTCGCACCGCAGGCCAACATCTTCATGCTCGGCATGCCGGTCAAGATCCTGGCGGCGATCACCGTCGTCGGCTCGGCGTGGGTGCTGTTCCCCGACGCCATCAACGGTGTCGAGACCACCGTGATGCAGTCGATGGAGGCCGTCATGCGCGGCCTTGGCGCCACCACCCCGGCCTGACGGGCGCTCAGCGGCCGCGGGAGGGAGGAGGACATCCCTTGAGTGGTCACGCTGCGTGCCGACGGGGCCACGCAGCGGAAGGATCCGCGCTCCGCAGGGCCACGGACGGACCGGTCTCGACGACCGAGGTAGTCGTACCGTGGCAAAGGATGGGCGGACCGAGAAGGCCACCCCGCAGCGTCGCAAGAAGGCCCGCGACGAGGGGACGGTCGCTCGCTCACAGGAGGTCGCCGTCGCGGCCTCGTTCGCCGCACTCGTCGGCATCCTCGCCCTCACCGGTCCCAACGCCGTCCGCCAGACCCAGGGACATTTCAGCGAGGTGTTCCGAACCGCCGGCAACGCCGACGCGCTCGCGGCCTCCGGTCCCCGCGCCCTGCAGATGGTGATCGTGCTCGCCGGCCCGTTCCTCGCCGGCGCGGTGCTGGCCGGTGTGGCCGCCGGCGTGAGCCAGGTCGGCTTCAAGGTCAACATGAAGCTGGCCAAGCCCAAGCTCAAGAACCTCTCGCCCAAGAAGGGGCTCGAGAAGCTCAAGCCCGTCGTCGCCTCCTGGGAGCTGATCCGCTCCATGGTCAAGCTCGGGGCCGTCGCCGTCGTGGTCTGGCCGACCCTGTCGACCTGGCAGCAGCACCTGCAGACCGACCGCACCCTCGACGGCGCCATCCAGCGTCTCAGTGGGGTCTACGGGACCATCATCCTGCGCGCCGCCGTGCTGGCGCTGGCCATCGCCGCCGCCGACTACGCCTACCAGAAGTGGCGGACGAACACCCAGATGAAGATGAGCCACCACGACATCAAGCGCGAGCACAAGGACAGCGAGGGCGACCCGCTGGTCCGTGCGCAGCGCCGTCGCCGCGCCAGCGAGCTGTCCCGCAACCGCATGATGCGCGACGTCGCGACCGCCGACGTGCTCATCACCAACCCGACCCACCTGTGCGTCGCGCTGCGCTACGACCCCGCCGAGGGTGCGCCGCGCGTCGTCGCGAAGGGCGCCGATCTCGTGGCCGACAAGCTCAAGTCCGTCGCGCGCCGTCACGGCGTGCCGATCACCCCGAACGTCCCGCTCGCCCGGGCCCTGTTCAAGCAGTGCAAGGTCGGCCACCACGTGCCGGCGGCCCTCTACGAAGCGGTCGCCGTGGTGCTCGCCACCGCCTACCGCCGCTCGGGCCGTGGTCCGGGCAGCCGCCTGCTGCAGCGTGGTGCCGCATGAGCGCCCTGACCTCGCCGCAGGGCGGGCGCAGCTTCGCCCGCAGCATCGTGCCGCTGATGCTCGTCGGCGCCGTCGTCACCATGGTGGTGCCGATCCCGCCGGTCCTGCTCGACCTGCTGCTCGCGCTCAACCTCGCCTTCGCCCTGCTGATCCTGCTGTCGGTGTTGACACTCAAGGACACGCTGGCCCTGTCGAGCTTCCCGTCGCTGATCCTGCTCACCACCCTGATGCGGCTCGCCCTCAACGTGTCCTCGACGCGGCTGATCCTGCTCGAGGGGTACGCCGGCAAGGTGATCGAGACCTTCGGCAGCTTCGTCGTCGGTGGCTCAGTGGTCGTGGGCCTGGTCGTCTTCCTCATCCTCGTGGTGATCCAGTTCGTGGTCATCACCAACGGTGCCGGCCGTGTCGCCGAGGTCGGTGCGCGATTCGCCCTCGACGCCATGCCCGGCAAGCAGATGGCGATCGACGCCGACCTTGCCGCTGGGCTCATCAACGAGACCGAGGCACGGGAGCGGCGCACCCGCATCGCGCAGGAGTCGGACTTCTACGGCGCGATGGACGGTGCCTCGAAGTTCGTCAAGGGTGACGCCATCGCGGGCATCATCATCGTCGTCATCAACCTCATCGGGGGCCTGGTCATCGGCATCACGATGGCCGGCATGTCGGCCGGTGAAGCCGCCTCCACCTACTCGCTGCTCACGGTCGGTGACGGGCTCATCAGCCAGATCCCGGCCTTGCTCATCTCGGCCGCGACCGGCCTGCTCGTCTCGCGCGTCGACGGCGAGGAGGACCTCGGCCAGACCGTCGGTCGCCAGCTCATGCGCGAGCCGCGGGTCCTGCGCACCGGCGCCCTGGTCATGGCCGGGCTCGGCCTGCTCCCCGGTCTGCCGAAGCTGCCGTTCGCCGTCATCGTGATCGCCCTGCTGGTCCTGGGCGCCCGGGCCAAGTCGGCCGCCGACCTCACCGCCGAGCGGGTCGCCCGCGGCGAGGGCGTCGAGGGCGAGCCCGGGGTCGTACGCCTCGACCCCGACGACCCGCAGGCCCTGATCGACCAGCTCCGGGTCGAACCCCTCGAGCTCCACCTCGCCTACGACGTCCTCGATCTCACCGACCAGGAGGCCGGCGGGGACCTGCTCCAGCGGGTCCGCGCCCTCCGACGCCAGATCGGCGAGGAACTCGGCCTCGTCATGCCGCTGGTCCGCACCGCCGACGACGTGACCCTGCCGTCGGGCACGTACCGGATCCTGCTGCACGGCGTCGAGGTGGCACGGGGCAGCGCGCCCCGCGACCGCGTGCTCGCCCTGCCCGCGATCGAGGGGGAGTTGGGCGGTGTCGCCGGCGAGGAGACGATCGAACCGGTCTTCGGACTCAAGGCCTACTGGGTGCCCACCGAGGCCCGCAGCCGCGTCACCGCGACCGGGGCGACCGTCGTCGACCGCTCTGCGGTCGTGGTCACCCACCTCGCCGAGATCGGCCGCCGCCACGCCGGCGAACTGCTCTCGCGACAGCAGGTGCAACAGTTGGTCGAGTCGCTGCGGTATGACGAGCCCCTGCTGGCCGACGAGGTGGGGACCGAGACGTTGCCCGTGGCCGTCCTCCACGACGTGCTGCGCGAACTCCTGCGCGAGCGTGTGAGCATCCGCGACCTCGGCCGCATCGTCGAGGCCGTCTCCGGCCGTGCCCGCGAGACGCGCTCGCTGGACCAGTTGGTCGGCGCCGCACGGGTCGCGATCGGTGCGGGCATCCTCAGCCGCATCGCCCCGCTCGGCGAGCTCAGCGCCATCACGCTCGCGCCCGCGATCGAGGGCGAGCTGCACGAACGCGTCCGCGACATCGACGGGACGCTGCAGCTGATCGTCGAGCCCGAGCGGCTCGCCCCCCTGATCGCCGAGACCGCCGACCTCGTCAACCGCAACGGCGGCAACGCCGTGGCGGTCATCTGCGGCCAACTACTGCGTCGGCCGCTCCGCAACGCCCTCGCCGCCTCCGGCGTCGACGTCGCCGTCGTCGCCTATCCCGAACTGCCCTCCCACCTCCAGCTCAACGTGATCGGAGCCATCGGTGTCGCGCATGCAGACGTCTGAAGCACCCCAGGACACCGCGCCGGTCGCCGGCGCGACCCTGGTCGCCGAGGCGGCCACGGCCGAAGCCGCCCTCGAGGAGGTGCACGCGACCTACGGCCCCGGCGCCCGCATCATCGCCGCCAAGCGGGTCCTGCGCGGCGGCATCGGGGGCTTCTTCGCCAGGGAGGTGGTCCAGATCCACGCGGCGGCCGGGACGACCACTTCCGGCGCCGCGCCCGGCCCCGCACCGGACGCGCCCACGACCGCGCCCGCCGTCGCCGGCGACGCCCCCGCGACGGCCGCGACGGCCTCGCCGATCGACCGCCTCCTCGCCGACGCCGGCGAGGAGCCCGACGAGGTCGACTTCGCCACGTTCCTGCGGCGGCAGCTGGCGCCGCAGCCGGCAGCGGCCCAGAGCGCGAGCGTGAACGTCCCGAAGGCGCCCGGGCCGGGCCATCGCCCGCCCGCGACCCCGGTGACCTGGCCGAGCGCTGACAGTCCAGGCCGCCCGGCGTGGGCGGACGCGCCCGCCGGCTCCACCGTGACCCCCGGCACCGAACAGACGCCGCCGGCCGCCGAGACCGAGCCGCTCGCGGTGGCCGACACCGGGCTGCCGCCGACGGCCGAGCCCCTCGGGGACACCGTGCCGGAGCCGACCGGTCACACGGCGGCACCTGCCGACGAGGGGCACGCCGAGGCGGTGGCGGGCCGCGCCTGGTCGCGGACCACGCTGATCCGACTGGGTCTCCCGGTCGACTTCGTCCAGTCCCTGACCGTTTCCGACGCGGCGGACGACGTCGCGTGGACCTTCGCCCTCGCCGAGGCGCTGCGACCGCTTTGCCGGCCGCTGCCTGCCGGGCGCTCCCTTCTGATCGGCCCCCGGGCCCGTGGCCTCGCCGCCGCGATCGGGATGCCGGTGACCGCCATCGGTCAGCCCCTGCTGGCACTGGGTGACGTCGCCGCGGGCGTGACCGGCTCGGAGACCAGCCTGCACTGGCTGGCGCGGGCCCGTCGCGGCCGGTGGCTCCACCTCGTCGCCGGCGGCAAGGGCTGGCGCGAACTGCTGCATGCCGACCCCCTGGCGATCTCGTGGGCCGCCGAGGAACACCTGCCCGAGGCGCTGCGCGCGGCCGTCGAACTCGGCCTCGTCCTGGGTTACGGCCCCGCCGGTGGGACCACGGGCCGGGCGCAGCCGCTGGACGTCGCCCTGGCCATCCGCGACCTGGTGCCGTCCCGATGAGCGCCGGACCCCTGCGCCGCGCCATCGCCGCCCTCGGCATGCTGGCGCTGATCCCGATCCTCGCGATGATGGCGAGCGGGGCGATCACCCCCATCGACGCCGCCATCCGGGCATTGAGCGTCGCGGCCGCCGTCATCGTCCTCGGCAACGTCGCGCGCGCCTTCCTCACGGGCGCCCTGCGGCGCGTGGAGCGCCGCGCCTCGGCCGAGGAGCGGCGGACCGCGCCCGACGAGCAGCTACCGGTCTGATGCTGCCGGTGACTGGACCCGGTCGGACCCCGCGGGCGTGACCGGCACAGGCCGGGGCCGCTTCGCCGGAATCCCGTCGCCCGAGGACCGTCCGCGGGCCTTGCGGTACAGCCACGGTCCGAAGTGGGTGCGCGCCCAGGCGAGCTCCGCGGCGAGCACCTCGGAGCGGTGCCGCACCGCCGGCGGGGGGAGCGGCTGCTGCCAGTCGGGCGTCGCCTCGGGCAGTCCGAGCCGGTGCGCCAGGGCGGCGGCGATGCGTTCGTGCCCGGGCCCGTTCGCGTGCAGTCGATCCTCGCTCCACAGCCGCGGGTCGCTGGCGACCGGATGGGCGGCGAGGTCGAGCAGCAGGGCGCCGGAGCGGGTGCAGGCGCGACGGATCCCGTCGTTGAGTGCGAGCAGGCGGCGCCCCAGCGGCCGCGCGAGCGGCAGCACGGGCGCCAGGTCCGGCAGCGTGAAGCTGACCACGGTCGCGCCCTCGCGGACGAAGGCCGCCTGCATCGCGTGCAGGTCCCTGACCACCGACCGCGCGTCGAACGAGGGACGCAGCAGGTCGTTCATCCCCGACACGACGGTGACCAGGTCCGGCGCGAGTTCCAGTGCCGGCAGCAGCTGCTCGGCCCGGATCCGGGCGGTCGTGCGGCCTCGCACGGCCAGGTTCGCGTACTCGAGTGGGGCGTCCTGGGCCGCGTCGACGTGCACGGCGAAGCGGTCGGCCCAGCCCCGGTAGCCGCCGTTGCCGTCGGGGTCGTCCATGCCCTCGGTGGTGCTGTCGCCGATGGCCACGTAGCGCCGCCAGACCACGGAACGCCCCCTCCTGCGTCGCCCGTGCGGCGCGCCGGGCGCGAGGTTATGCCGCCTCGTCGTTCCCGGAGGCGGCCGCACGACCCAGCGTGATCTCGTCGGCGATCCCCGTCGTCGCCAGCGGCAGTGCAGCCGCGCTGACGATGGCGAAGTCGGTGGCGCCGATGGCGATCAGCAGCAGTACGTACGCGCTCGCCACCACGAGCGTGACGATCCGCGTGCGCAGTCCGACCCCGCCCAGCCGGCGCTGGGCGACGACACCGCCGGCGCCGAACCCGGCGAAGAGGCCGACAACCGGGTTGAGCAGCACGACGGGGAGTCCGACGAGCAGGAACAGCCCCATCGCCTTGAGCACCGCCCCCGGCGCGCCACGGTGTCGGGACCCGAATGCCAGCACCAGGAACGTCAGGGGGACGAGCGCGAGCCCGAACGCCACCAGGTCGGCCGGGACGGGATCGCCGGCGTGCGAGGCGCCGAGCGCGGTGACGATGGGCCAGTAGGCGAACTGCATCACCAGGCTGGCGGCGATGATCGCCAGCCAGCGACGGCGGGGAGACAGCTCCCCGCCGCCGAACAGCGTCCCCATGCGTCAGCCCTTCACCGCACCCGCGGTCAGGCCCCGGACGAAGAAGCGCTGGAGCGAGAAGAACACCACCATGGGCAGACCCATCGTGACGAACGCCGCCGCCGGCAGGATGTGCCGATTCTGGCCGAAGGCGCCCTGCAGGTCGGCCAGCGCCAGCTGCAGCACCCGGACGTCGGCGGTGCCGCCGAGGAAGACCAGGGCCACCAGCAGGTCGTTCCAGACCCACAGGAACTGCAGCGTGGCGAACGCCGCCAACGCCGGGACCGAGAGCGGCACCACGAGGCGGGTGAAGATCTGCATGTGGGTGGCGCCGTCGACCCGGGCGGACTCGATGATCGAGGACGGCAGCGAACCGACGTAGTTGCGCAGCAGGTAGATCGCCAGCGGGAGCCCGAACCCGGTGTGCGCCAGCCACATGGCCGGGAAGCTGCCCTGCAGCTGCAGCGCGGGGAAGATCGTGATCCCGAACAGCTCGACGCCGTTCTGGTACAGGCGCAGGATCGGGATCAGCGCCACGTGCAGCGGCACGGCGATCAGCGCGACGACGCCGACGAAGAGCAGGTAGCGGCCCTTGAAGTGCATCCACGAGAACGCGTATGCCGCGAACATGGCGATCGTGATCGGGATCACGGTGGAGGGGATGGTCACCGCCAGGCTGTTGATGAACGCGTTGCCGAAGCCCCGCGACTGGCCCAGGACGGTGGCGTAGTTGTCCAGCGTCCACTGGCCCTCGGCGAAGGGTCGGATGAACGCCGTCCACCAGCCCTCGGAGTTGATGTAAGAGCGGGTGCGGAACGACGAGATGAACAGGCCGACGGTCGGGATCAGCCAGATCGCCACGATCACGATGACTGTGATCCGGACGAACCAGCCGCTGCCCGAGGACTTCGTCCCGGTCGGCCGCGGCGCCGCGGTGGTGGCCTCGGGGGCCGAGGTGGTGGCGGTGCTCATCGGATCTCCTCCTCGGCGCGGAAGCGCTTGATGTTCCAGATCATCACGGGCAGGACGAGCACGAACAGCATGGTCGCGATCGCCGCCCCCTGGCCCTGGTCGCGGAAGGTGAAGAACCAGCGGATGAAGCGTTCGGCGATCACCTCGGTGCCGTCGCGACCGCCGGTCATGACCCAGACGATGTCGAAGATCTTGAGGACGTTGATGATCATCGTCGTGGTGACGACCACGATGGCCGACATGATCGAGGGCACGGTGATGCGCCAGAACACCTGCAGTTCGGTGGCGCCGTCGATGCGGGCGGCCTCGAGGATGTCCTCGGGGACGCCCTTGATCGCCGCCGACAGGATCACCATGGCGAAGCCGGTCTGCATCCAGACCATGATGATCATCAGGAAGAAGTTGTTCCAGGGGTAGATGGCCGTCCACGACACGGGGTCCTGGCCCAGTGCGGTCAGGATGCCGTTGAGCAGACCGGTCTGGTTGCCGAACGCCTGGAAGTCGTAGATGAAGGCCCAGACGACGCTGGCGCCCACGAACGAGATCGCCATCGGCAAAAAGATCAGCGACTTCGCCAGCGACTCGCCCTTGCGCAGTCGGTCGGCGAGGACGGCGAAGACCAGGCCGATGCCGACCGCGAGCCCGGGCACCACGACCATCCAGGCGAGGGTGTTGAGCACCGAGCGGCGCAACGAGGGGTCGGTCCAGATGCGTACGAAGTTGTCGGTGCCGATCCATTCGTTGCCGCGGGCGTCCTGGAACCCGAGCATGATGGTGCGGATGGCGGGGTAGAGCAGGAAGATGCCCAACAGGATCAGTGCCGGTCCGACGAACACCCACGGCCGCACGGTCTCCTGGAACCGGAGCGGCAGGCCGTCGGTGAGGCGGTCGAGCAGCACGAACAGCGCGAAGACCCCGACGACCCCGATCAGGAGGGCGACGCTGACCACGAGCGCGGCGTTGGCGTCGGTGCCACGCATCCACTCGAACGCCGCCAGCGACAGCACGGCCGTCAACAGCAGCAACCCGCCGCTGATGGCGACCTTGGCCCGGTTCATGCCCCCCGGTGGCCGGATCCCCTCGTCCGACAGCTCCTCGTCGTCGACCTGGGTCGTCGGCGGTGGCGGTGACGTCGTCACGGCAACTCTCCCTCGCGCGTTGCACCTCCCGGCACGCTAGCCATTCGCGGCCGGCGCGTGCGCGGATTCCCGGACGTGTCGGGCACGGATCGGGGGCGCCGCGATCGCGGCGCCCCCGATGGTCATGCCGGACTCAGCTGGACGGCCAGCTGTTCTGCACCTCGGTCAGCAGCGACTCGATGTCGCCACCGCGCATCCACTCGTTCATGGCGTTCCAGAACGAGCCGGAACCGACCTGGGGCGGCATGAGGTCCGACGCGTCGAAACGCGCCGTGCCCTCGCGCAACGCGCTCAGGGTGGACTCGGCGGCCGTCGCGACCACCTCGTCGTCGTAGCAGTCCGCCGTGGTGTTGACGTTCGGCGAGATGCGGGCCACGTCCTCGAAGCTGCCCTGTGCGCACTGGGCGTCCGTGTCGGTGAAGACGCGGATGAACTCGCGGACCTCGGGACGGTCGTCGAAGACCGTGGCCAGCTCGCCGGCGATCAGGGCGCCGTCGTTGCCGTCGATCGAGGGGAACGGGAACACGCCGTAGTCGGTGCCGAACTCCGCCCCGTCGGGGAAGAAGTTGGTGATGAACGACGCCTGACGGTGCATCAGGGCGTCGGGCTCGTCGCCGATGATGGCCGCGGGGGCGTCACGGAAGTCGATGTCGGGGATCGCCGACTTGCCGCCGACCACGAAGCCCTCGCCGTCGAGGATGCGGTCGAACGTCTCGGCCGCCTCGACGATCGCGGGGTCGTCGAAGGGGACCTCGTTGGAGACCCAGCCGTCGTAGGTCTCGGCACCGGCCTGGCGCAGGACGATGTCCTCCATCCAGTCGGTCGCCGGCCAGCCGGTCGCGTCGTCGGAGCCGGTCCCGATCGCCCAGGGCGTGTAGCCGTCGGCGACCATCTGCTCGGACAGCGAGATGAGGTCGTCGAAGGTCTCGGGGATCTCGTAGCCCTCGGCCTCGAAGACCGGGATGTTGTACCAGACCAGGGACTTGAAGTTGACGTTGGTCGGGATGCCGTAGTGCTCACCCTCGTACTCGCCGAGCGAGAGCAGGTAGTCACCGAACCGCTCTTCGAGTTCGGCGATGTCGAAGCCCATGGACTCCAGCGAGATCGCGTTGCCCTGCGCCGCCTGGTCGACGACCGCGCCCGGCTGCGGGTAGATCGCGATGTCCGGCGGGTTGCCGCCGTCGATGCGGATCTGGACCTGCGACTCGAAGCTGTCCGAACCCTCGTAGACGGCGTTGGCGCCGGTGGGCTCGTTGAAGTACTCCTGGATGACGGCGTTGATGGCGTCGCCCTCGACGCTGGTGGGAGCGCCGAAGACGGTCACCTCGGTGCCGCTGAGGTCGCCCTCCTCACCGGTGGCGGTGTCCCCGTTGTCGTCGTCGCCACCGCCGCAGGCGGTGAGCGCAAGTGCGGACGCGGCCAGAGCCGCGACCAACCTCTTCGTGTGGCGCATACGTGTCGACCTTCTTCCCCTGCGCCGGGATCCGGCGCTCGTGGACGTGTCCGCTGGCTCTGCCTCGAGCGGGCGGGCAGGATGGCGCGGGAGCCAACCTACGATCGCCACCGTAGGCCTTCGATCGCCGGAACGGGACCGGTTGCAACCTTTCCGGTGCCTCAGCGCGCGCGGACAGGCGCTGCCGGGGCGCGCCATTGACAGGGCGCGCCGCGCCGACCACACTGTGGGAGCGCTCCCACGCCCCTGGCGGGGAGCGCTTCGTGCGTCCGGGTGGCAGGACCGGTCCGAACGCGACGGCCGACCGCGCAGACGAGGATGCTCATGACGATCGAGGCAGCGGCACTGCCACCGGCGATCTACGGCGTGGCGACCTCCAGCTACCAGATCGAGGGGGCCACCGACGTCGACGGCCGCGGCGACTCCATCTGGGACACCTTCGGTCGCGTGCCCGGCAACGTGGTGGGCGGCGACACCGGCGAGACCGGCTGCGATCACTACCACCGCCTGTCCGAGGATCTCGACCTGCTGGCCTGGCTCGGCGTGGACAGCTACCGGTTCTCGATCGCCTGGCCCCGGGTCCTGCCTGACGGCGAGCGCGTCGAGTCGCGGGGGCTCGCCTTCTACGACCGTCTCGTCGACGGCCTGCTCGACCGCGGCATACGACCCCTGGCCACCCTCTACCACTGGGACCTGCCCCAGGCGTTGGAGACCGCCGGCGGCTGGGCGTCGCGTGAGACCGTCGAGCGGTTCGCCACCTATGCCCGGGTCGTGGCCGAACACCTCGGCGACCGCGTCGGCGACTGGTCGACGCTGAACGAGCCCTGGTGCTCGGCCTTCCTCGGCTACGACGTCGGCGTCCACGCCCCGGGGGTCCGTGACCCCGCCCGGGCCATCGCCGCGACCCATCACCTGCTGCTGGCGCACGGCCGCGGCACCCGCGTCCTGCGGGACGTGCTCGGCCCGGACGCGAGCATCGGCCTGGTGATCAACCCCGCGCCGGTACGACCTGCGTCCGACGCCGCCGAGGACGTCGAGGTGGTCGCCCTCGCCGACGGCATGCGCAACCGCGTGTGGACCGATCCCGTCTTCCGCGGTGTCTACCCCGACGACGTGCTGGCGGCGTGGGAGCCGCTCGCCGACCTGGCGGCCCTGCACCGCGACGGCGACCTCGACGAGATCGCCGCTCCCGTCGACGTGCTCGGCATCAACTACTACACGCCGCTGTACGTGGGTGCACGCGCCGCCGGCCACGAGGGCGCGTCACCGGCCGGACCCGGTCAGGACCACGTCGTCGAACTGTCCGGTCCGCCGCCGGCGTCGGCGATGGGCTGGAGCATCGACCCGACCGGCCTGTACGACCTGCTCACCCGCCTCGACGCCGACTACGACGTGCCGATGGCGATCACCGAGACCGGCGGTGCGTTCCCCGACGCCCCCGACGAGGACGGCCGCGTCGACGACACCGACCGCATCGCCTACCTCGACGGCCACCTCGAGGAGTTCGCCCGGGCCGCCAGGGACGGGGTCGACCTGCGGGCCTTCTACGTGTGGACGCTGCTGGACAACTTCGAGTGGGCCGAGGGGTACCGGCGTACCTTCGGGATCGTGCGCGTCGACCGCGACACGATGCGACGGATCCCCAAGCGCTCGGCGTACTGGTACCGCGACCTGCTGGCGGCGCGGACCGTGCGCCCGACGGGGTGAATGCGCCGCGGCGCGCCGGCGCGCCGACGCTCGAGGCGGTGGCGGCGCGCGCGGGCGTGTCGCGCTCCACGGTCAGCCGGGTCGTCACCGGCCATCCACGCGTCTCGCCGGAAGCGCGCCTGGCGGTGGAGTCGGCGGTCGCCGAACTGGGCTACCAGCCCAACCGGGCCGCCCGTTCGCTCGCGACCCGGCGCACCGGCACGGTGGCCCTCGTGGTCCGCGAGCCCGAGGAGCGCGTGTTCGACGAGCCGTTCTTCGCCGGGATCGTGCGGGGCGTGAGCCGGGCGATGGCCCGCACGGACCTGCAGCTGGTCCTGCTGCTCGCGGGTGCCGAGCCGGCGGCCCCGGACGGGGTGGACACCGACGCCCTGGCGCGCGTCGAGCGGTATCTGCTCGGCGGACACGCCGACGGGGCGCTGTTGTTGTCGCTGCACGCCGACGACCCACTGCCGGGCCGTCTGCGGGCGGCGGGCCTGCCGGTGGTGGTCGGCGGCCGCCCGCCGAAGGACGACGCAATCGTGTCCTGGGTCGACGCGGACAACCGCGGTGGCGGGGCGCTCGCCACCGGACACCTGCTCCGGCGTGGCCGGACCACCGTCGGGGTGTTGACCGGTCCCGCCGACATGGTCGCGGCACGTGACCGCCTCGCCGGATTCCGAGACGCGCGGCGGGACGCGGGCCGCGCGCCGGCGCCCGAACTCGAGGAGACCGGCGACTTCACACGCGCCGGGGGAGCGCGGGCCATGGCCCGGCTGCTGCGACGTGTTCCCGACCTCGACGGCGTCGTCGTCGCCTCGGACCTCGCCGCGCTGGGCGCCCTCCAGGCCTTGGCGGCGGCCGGGCGGAAGGTGCCGGCCGACGTCGCCGTCGTCGGATTCGACGACTCCCTGGTCGCCGCGTCGGCGCAGCCGCCGTTGACGACCGTGCGGCAGCCCGTCGAGCAGCTGGGCGTCCGCATGGTGGAGCTGCTCGGGACGCAACTCGCCGGGGACCCCGCGCTACGCCACGAGATCCTGCCGACCGAGCTCGTGGTCCGCGCCAGCGGCTGACATGGCGTGGTCCGCGCCAGTGGCGCAGATGGTGTTGACGTCGGCGTCGAAATCCGGTGGGGGCCGCTCGCTCGGGCCGCGGGCGGGCGGGGCCGTGCTGCGGTGGTGAGACTCTTGCGTACCAATCGGTCCGCGACCGCTCGACCGCGACGCAACAGCGGTGCGTGACCGTGCCGATGCCGGCTCGTTGCTCGACGTGAACGTCGGTCCCTGCGCCTCGTCCGATGGCGCACTGCTCGAAGGAGTCCCCATGCAGGCCCGCCCCGCCGCCGTCCTGGGCGGCAACCGCACGCCGTTCGCGCGGCAGAACGGCCCCTACGCGCAGGCGAGCAACAGCGACCTGCTGTCGGCCGCCATCGAGGGGCTGGTCGCCCGCTTCGCATTGCAGGGGCAGCGTGCCGGGGAGGTGGTCGCGGGGGCCGTGCTCAAGCACAGCCGCGACTTCAACCTGACCCGCGAGGTCGTGCTCGGGTCGTCACTGGACCGCGCGACGCCGGCGTACGACGTCCAGATGGCGTGCGGCACCGGCCTGCAGGCCGTCGTCAACGTCGCCAACCGGATCGCGCTGCACCAGATCGACTGGGGTATCGCCGGGGGCACCGACACGACCAGCGACGCCCCGCTGGCGGTCGGGGACGACCTGCGGCGACTGCTCATCCGCCTCAACGCCGCCCGGACGGTGCAGGAGCGGCTGAGGATCGTGGCCGGCTTCCGCCCGGGCCACCTGCTGCCGGAGATGCCCCAGAACGTCGAACCCCGGACCGGGTTGTCGATGGGCGAGCACGCCGCGATCACCGCAGCGGAGTGGGGCATCACGCGCGAGGCGCAGGACGCCCTCGCGCTCGCCAGCCATCACCACCTCGCCGCCGCCTACGACCGCGGTTTCCTCGACGACCTCGTGACCCCGTTCCTCGGCCTGCAGCGGGACCAGAATCTGCGCCCCGACAGCTCCCTCGACGACCTCGCCAGGCTGAAGCCGGTGTTCGGCCGCGACCTCGGAGACGCCGCCACCATGACCGCCGGCAACTCGACGCCCCTGTCCGACGGCGCCTCGGCCGTGCTGCTCGG
Source organism: Egicoccus sp. AB-alg6-2 (assembly GCF_041821025.1). Taxonomy (NCBI): domain Bacteria; kingdom Bacillati; phylum Actinomycetota; class Nitriliruptoria; order Egicoccales; family Egicoccaceae; genus Egicoccus; species Egicoccus sp. AB-alg6-2. Next base: position 53,650 of record NZ_JBGUAY010000007.1, read on the forward strand.
CAGCGACGACTGGGCCGCGGCCCAGGGGCTGCCGGTGCTGGCCCACCTCACCCACGCCGAGACCGCAGCCGTCGACCATGTCCACGGCGGACCCGACGGCAGCCCGGCCGAGGGCCTGCTGACGGCGCCGGTCCACGCGGTTCCACGCATGCTGGACAAGGCGGGGCTGCGGCTGCAGGACTTCGACGTCTACGAGATCCACGAAGCCTTCGCCTCCACGGTGCTCGCGACGCTCGCCGCGTGGGAGGACGAGCAGTTCTGCAAGGAGCGGCTCGGACGCGACGAGGCGCTCGGCGCGATCGACCGCGACCAGCTCAACGTGACCGGCTCGTCGTTGGCCGCGGGCCATCCCTTCGCCGCGACGGGCGGCCGGATCGTCGCCACCGCCGCGAAGCTGCTGCACGAGCGTGGCGGTGGTCGGGCGCTGATCTCGATCTGCGCCGCCGGTGGCAACGGCGTCGTCGCCATCCTCGAGAAGTAGCCCGAGCCGTCCCGCCCCTGTCCGGCCTTGCAACGCCATGAAGGAGCCGTCCCGTGCCCGACCGCTACCAGCAACTCGTGACCTCCCCACTCGGCCGTCAGGTGGCCGACGCGTTCAGCCTGCCGGTCCCCGAACCCTTGCGCCGCTACGAGCCGGGACAATCGCTGATCGAGGGTCTGGCGCTCGTCGGCGAGGCCAAGGGTGGGCGGCTGCTGCCTGCCGCTCTCGGGGTGTTGGAGGCCGCGGAGGCCGACGTGCGGCGCACGGTCGACGACAGCGCCAACCCCTACGGCGCACTGGTCTTCGACGCCAGCGGCATCGACGACAGCGGACGCCTGCGCGAGCTGTACCAGTTCTTCCACGCGGTGGTCCGCCGGACCGGCCCGAGCGCCCGCCTGATCGTGCTCGCTGCCGCCACCGACGAGGGCGACGCCCGGACGCGGACCGCCCAGCGGGCCATCGAGGGCTTCACCCGTTCGCTCGGCAAGGAGCTCCGGCAGGGTTCGACCTGCAACCTGGTGCGCATCGCGCGGGGCGCCGAGGACCGGGCGGCGTCCACGCTCGCCTTCCTGCTGTCGGCGAAGTCGGCGTTCGTCGCCGGCCAGGTGGTGACGCTGCGGCCCACCGACGAGTCACCGGTCGAGCTCGTCGACCCCGCCCGGCCGCACGCCGGTCGGGTCGCGCTGGTGACCGGTGCGGCCCAGGGAATCGGGGCCTCGATGGCGGCCGTACTCGCTCGGGACGGGGCGCATGTCATCTGCGTCGACATCCCCGCCCAGGGCGAGGCGCTGGCACGCGTCGCCAACCACGTCGGCGGCAGCACCCTGCACCTCGACGTCACCGCCGCGTCCGCGCCGGCCACGCTGGTCGACCACCTCCGTGGGCGTCAGTTCGCCGAGGCCGGGGCCGGGGGCGGGCCGGGCATCGACGTCGTCGTGCACAACGCCGGCATCACCCGCGACAAGACGCTGGCCGGCATGGACGACGAGCGCTGGGACCAGGTGCTCGACGTCAACCTCTCGAGCCAGGAACGCCTGGACGAGGCCCTGCTGGAGGCGGACCTGCTGCGGCCCCACGGTCGCGTCATCGGCGTGTCGTCGATCGGTGGGATCGCCGGCAACCGGGGCCAGACCAACTACGGCACCAGCAAGGCCGGCGTCATCGGTCGCGTCGAAGCGCTCGCGGACGAGCTGGCCGGTCGCGCCGCGACGATCAACGCCGTCGCGCCGGGGTTCATCGAGACCGCGATGACGGCGCGGATGCCGGTCGGCGTACGCGAGGCGGGCCGCCGCATGAGCAGCCTCGGGCAGGGCGGGCGTCCCGTCGACGTCGCCGAGGCCGTGTCCTGGCTCGCCGACGTCCGCTCGGGAGCCGTCAACGGGCAGGTCGTGCGTGTCTGCGGCCAGAGCCTGCTGGGAGCCTGACGTGCGCCGCACCGCCGCCGACCAGGACACCGACGCCCCCATCGAACTTCCCGCCGTGCCGTCGCTCGGTCGCCTCTACGCCCGATCGCTCCGCGCCCTCGTGCCGCCGCCGTTGCCAGGCCGACCGTCCGATGTGCTGCCCGGCCGCTCGGTCGAGGTGGGCGACGTCGAGGTCGGCCCGGACGAGGTGGCCGCCTATGCGCGCGTCTGTGGGTTCGGCCTCGCCGACGAGGTGCCGCTGACCTATCCACACGTGCTGGCGTTTCCGCTGGCCATCCACCTCATGGTCGCCGACGACTTCCCCTTCGCCCTTCCCGGGCTGGTCCACGTCGCCCAGCGGATCCAGCAGACGTCGGCCGTCCGGGTCGGCGACCACCTCGACGTGCAGGTGCGGGCAACGGCACTGCGGCCGCACCGCAGAGGACGCCAGTTCGACGTCGTCGCCGAGTTCGCGCGGGACGGGCGCGCGGTGTGGACGGGCACCAGCACGTACCTGCGGCGCGGCGGGAACGGCGCGCCGTCGGACGCGCTCCCGCCGGACGGTGCCCCCACCGCCGACGCAGGCGAGGGCGGTGCCGATCGTGCGGCTGCGACCAACGGACCGGCCACCGCGACCTGGCGCCTGCCCGGGGACCTCGGCCGGCGCTACGGCGCCGTCTCCGGTGACCGAAACCCGATCCACCTGTGGCCCGTGACCGCCCGCCTCGGCGGCTTCTCGCGTCCCATCGCCCACGGCATGTGGACCGCGGCGCGTTCGGTCGCCGCCGTCGCCGACCGCATCGCCGGCCCGGCCGATCTGCAGGTCGCTTTCAAGCAACCCCTGCCGCTGCCGTCGACGGTCGCGCTGCGCGTCGAACGCGACGGCACCGCGGCGCGCTTCCGCCTGCACGACCGATCCGGCCGCTGCCTGTTCCTGACCGGCACCCTCGACGCCCCGGAGGACCTTCGATGAGCGCCACCGAGCACCTGCCCGAGCTCGACCCGGACGGCGTGACCGCCGAGCGGGTGCAGGCCCACCTCGACGGCCGCTGGGCCGACGTCCGCGCCCGCACGCGCGACGAGCTGCGACACCCGTTGCTGCATCCGCGCCCGGGGTTGACCATGGAGGAGCATCGCGAACGCACCCTCGAGCAGGCGCACCACCTCGCGAAGACCGACGGTCCACGCCTGCTCTTCCCCGAGGAGTACGGCGGTGGTGGCGACCTCGGCGGCGCCCTGACGTCCTTCGAGGTGCTCGCCCACGGCGACCTGTCGCTGCTGGTCAAGGCCGGGGTGCAGTGGGGGCTGTTCGGCGGCGCGATCATGCAACTCGGCAACGACGACCACCGCGCGACCTACCTCCCCGACATCATCACCCTCGACCTGCCCGGCTGCTTCGCCATGACCGAGACCGGGCACGGCTCCGACGTGCAGTCGTTGCGGACCACCGCGACCTTCGACGTCGACGCGCAGGAGTGGGTGATCGACACCCCTGACGAGGACGCGCGCAAGGACTACATCGGCAACGCCGCCCGCGACGGGAGGATGGCCGCGGTGTTCGCCCAGCTCGTCACGAAGGGTGCGTCCCATGGCGTGCACTGCTTCCTGGTGCCGATCCGCGACGAGGATCACCAGCCGCTGCCGGGCGTGACGATCGAGGACTGCGGCCACAAGGGCGGCCTCAACGGCGTCGACAACGGCCGACTGAGCTTCCACGGGGTTCGCGTCCCGCGCGAGAACCTGCTCGACCGCTTCGGTCACGTCGATGAGGACGGCACGTACGCCAGCCCGATCGAGAACGCCACCCGTCGGTTCTTCACGATGCTCGGCACGCTGGTCACCGGCCGCGCGAGCATCTCCGGCTCCGGCCTGTCGGCGGCGAAGACGGCGATGACCATCGCGGTCCGCTACGCCGGTGTCCGACGCCAGTTCAAGGCACCCGACACCGAGCGCGAGGTCGTGTTGTTCGACTTCCGGCAGCATCAGCGCCGCCTGCTGCCGCTGCTGGCCCACACCTATGCGCTGCACGCCGCGCAGCAGCACCTGCTGCACCTGCTGCACGAGTCGTTCGACGTCGACGTCGCCGCCGACGAGCTGCCCGACCGGCGCGAGCTCGAGGCGTTGGCCGCCGGCATCAAGACCGCGACCACGTGGCACGCCAGCAACACCATCCAGGTCTGTCGCGAGGCCTGCGGTGGCAACGGCTATCTGTCCGAGAACCGCCTCACGGAGCTGAAGGCCGACACCGACATCTTCACCACCTTCGAGGGCGACAACACCGTCCTGCTGCAACTGGTGGCCAAGGGGCTGTTGACCGACTACCGCGACGACTTCGGGTCGCTCGACACCCTCGGCACCGTCCGTTTCGTCGCCGACCAGGTGGTCGAGACGCTGGTCGAGCGCACCGCCGCCCGCCAGGTGTGGCAGTCGATCACCGGGATCGTCAGCCGTGACGAGGACACCGACCTGCACGACCGCGCGTGGCAGCTGCAGACGCTCGCGTGGCGCGAACAGCACGTCATGGCCGGCGTCGCCCGGCGCCTCAAGGCCGGCGTCGACGCGGGTCGCGACGCCTTCGACGTCTTCAACGAGGTCCAGGACCACGTGCTGCTGGCCGCCCGGGCCCACGTCGACCGCGTCGTTCTCGAGCGTTTCGCGGCCTCCGTCGACGCGTGCGAGGACGCCGAGGTGGCGGCGCTGCTCGACCGGCTCTGCGACCTGCACGCCCTGGCCACCATCGAGACGGAGCGCGGTTGGTTCCTCGAGCACGGGCGGTTCAACGCCCAGCGGTCGAAGGCCATCACGGCGGCGGTGAACGGACTGTGCACGCAGCTGCGTCCCTTCGCCGAACTGCTGGTCGACGCGTTCGCGATCCCCGACGAGGCCGTCGCGGCACCGATCGCCCTGGGTGCAGAGCACGCCCGTCAGCGGCAGCGCGAGGCCGCCGCGCAGACCTGACCTCGGCGCCCCTACGCGGAGCTGTCCGCGACGCTGCCGACGATCTGGGTCGCGACGTCACGGACGGTGCGATTGGTCGCCTCGGCGGCGCGCTCGAGCAGCGCGCCGGCCGTCTCCGGATCGCAACCCCGCTCGGCCATCAGGACCCCGACGGCCTGGTGCAGCACCGCGATGGCCTCCAACTGCTGCTGCAGCTGCTCGGACAGGCGTTCTGCGGCGAGGTGGGCCCGCGCGTTGGCGAGGGTGGCGGCCAACGACGGCGCGAGACGGTTGCACAGCCGACGGGTGTCGGGACCGATGCCGGCCGACTCGTCGGAGAAGAGGTTGAGTGCGCCGTAGGTGCGGCCATTGGCGTTGAGGGCGATCCCGGCGGCGCTCAGGAACCCCTCTTCGCGGGCCTTGTCGTTGAACGGACCCCAACGCGTGTCGGTGCGGACGTCGTCGACGAACTGGTCCTCACCGGTCTCCAGCGCCAGGACACAGGGGCCGAGGTGCAGGTCGTACTCGACCTGGTCGACCGCGATGGCGTGTTGGTCGGTGGCGACGGCGGTGGTGTAGGTGCCGTCCTCGCCGATGGTGGTGACGCTCACGGCCGCCAGCGAGGGTACGGCGAGTCGGACGCCCTCCACGACCCCGGCCAGGACTTCGTGCAGGCGCTGACCGTCGAGCAGCAGTCGGTTCAGGCGCGTCAGTGCGGCCGCGTAGCCGGTGTGCGGCTCCGAGGCGAGGTCGACGAGGTCGTCGTCGGCGGGTCCGGTCGGCGTCGCGCCGTCGGGCACGGAAGGCTCCTGTCCTGGCTGGTCGCGCGCTGCATGCGGCCAAGGTAGGCGAGCGAGCGGCCTACCCGCTGCTCGCAGCGGGTGCGAACAGGTGCAGGCGGCGCGGGTCGAGGCGCACCTGGATGTGCTCGCCAGCGACGTGGTCGCCGTCCCGAGGCGCCGGCACCTCCCACTCGCGACCGGCGGCCGCGACGACCAACAGGCTGCGGTCGGCCGCGAACCGGCGGCGCACGACGGTCGCGTCGACGTCGACCGTCCCGTGCCCCATGTCCCCGTCGCGTACGTCCCCGAACGTCCCGTCCGCGCCGGCCGACAGTGCGTCCGGGAGCACGAGCAGGCGGCCGGGCCCGTCCGGCGCGCCGGGCAGCGGCAGCCGCCCCAGTGCGGTGTCGGCCTCGCCGGCACGCACCTCGACGTCGATGATCTGCTGCAGGCCGAGGAATCGCGCCACGAACTCGTCCACCGGACGGTTCCACAGGACGCCGGGCCGGTCGACCTGCACGAGCCGGCCGGCGCGCATGACCGCGACGCGGTCGGCGAGGGTCAGCGCCTCGTCCTGGTCGTGGGTGACGTAGAGGACGCCGCACCCGACCCGGGCGAAGACGTCGGGCAGCTGCACCAGCAGCTGGTCGCGCAGGGCACGGTCGAGCGAACCCAGCGGTTCGTCGAGCATCAGCAGCCGCGGATGCACGGCCAGCGCCCTGGCCAGCGCGACGCGCTGCTGCTCGCCACCCGAGAGCTCGGTGACGGCGCGTCGCTCCGCGCCGGCCAGATCGACGAGGTCGAGTGCTTCGCGTACCCGCGCGCGCACCTGCTCCTGCGGCAGGCGCTGCATGCGCGGACCGAACCCGACGTTGTCGCCGACATCGCGGTGGGGGAACAGGGCATGGTCCTGGAACATCAGGCCGACGGGCCGCTGGTCGGGCCGCAGTCCGTCGAGGGGACGGCCGTCGAGGACGACCTGGCCCCCCGTCAACGGCTCGAGACCGGCGACCGCACGCAGCAGCGTCGACTTGCCGCACCCGCTGGGTCCGAGGACGGCGACGATCTCCCCTTCGCCGACCTCGAGGTCGACCCCGTCGACCGCACGGCGGTCGCCGTAGCGCACCTGCACGTCGCGCAACGTCAGCATCAGAACCGTCCCACCTGACCGACGCGCAGGCGGTCGATGAGGGCGATCGCGGCGGCCGTGACGAGCATGAGGATGGTCGCCATCGCCATCGCCTGCCCGAAGTTGGTGACGCCGGGCCGCCCCAGCAGTCGGAAGATGGCCACCGGCATGGTCGGGGTCTGCCCGCGCGCGAGGAACACCGTCGCGCCGAACTCGCCGACGGCGATCGCGAACGAGAACCCCGCGGCGGCCATGGCGGCCCGCCCGACGATGGGGAAGTCGACCTCACGCCAGACCCGGCGGGGCGGTGCGCCGAGGGTCGCGGCCGCCTCGCGCAGCCGCTGATCGATCGAACGCAGGACCGGCAGCAGCGTCCGCACGACGAACGGCACCGCGATCAGCGCCTGCGCGGCCGGGATCAGCAGCCGCGAGCCCCGCAGGTCCAGCGGCGGGCGGGCCAGTGCCAGCAGGAACCCGAATCCCACCGTGGCGGCCGAGGTGCCCAGCGGCAGCATCAGCGCGCGGTCGAGGGCGCGACCCGGCCAGCCGGGCCGCGAGGCGGCGACGGCGGCACAGCCTCCGACGACGAGCGCGACGACCGTGGCGCCGAGCCCGTACACCACCGAGTTGCGGATGGCGTCCACGGGCGCGATGGCCAGCACGGTGTTGCGCTGAGGACCGAACAACGCCGCGTAGTGGTCGAAGCCGTAGCCGGCGCCCGTCGCCAGCGAGCGCTCGACCAGCACCGCGAGCGGGAGCAGCAGCAGGACGGCGACCACGAGCAGGTTGGCGCCGAGGAAGGCGCGTTCCCCGCGGGTACGGACGCGCCGCGCGGTCGATGCGGCACTGCGCAGGGGCTGGCTGGTGGCCCGTCGCTGCAGCCGGCCGTAGACGAGCAACGCCGCGGTGACGGCGGCGAGCTGGAGCAGGGCGAGGACGGACGCCAGCGGCAGGTCGAGCAACTGGACGGTGGCACGGTAGATCTCGACCTCGAGCGTCGCCCGCGCCGGCCCTCCGAGGATCAGCACGACGCCGAACGAGGTGAACGTGAACAGGAACACGATCGCCGCGGCCGAGGACACGGCGGGGCGCACCAGGGGCCAGGACACCTCGCGGAACACCTGCCACCGCGATGCGCCCAGCGTGCGGGCGGCCTCCTCGAGGCGGGGATCGAGGTGGCTCCAGAGACCGCCGACGGTGCGCACGATCACGGCGTAGTTGAAGAACACGTGCGCGATCAGGATCGCCGTGACCGTGCGGCGCAGGTCGAGGGCTGGCGCGGCGTCGCCCAGCACGGCGACGAGCGCGGTGTTGAGCGGACTGCGCGGACCGAGCAGCGCGAGGAAGGCGGAGCCGACGACCACCGTCGGAAGCACGAACGGCACCGTGATCGCGGCGCGCAGCAGGTTGCGGCCGGGGAAGTCCATCCGGGCCAGGACGTAGGCACCCGGCAGTCCCACCAGCAGGGTGAGCGCGGTCGACGCCGCCGCCTGCCACAGCGTGAACCAGGCCACCCGAGCCACCACCGGGTCACCGATGATGCCCGGCAGCGCCCCGAGGTCGACGCGACCCTCGGGGCGCAGCCCGGTCAGCAGGATGGTGCCGACCGGGAGCACGAAGAACACCAGCAGGAACGCCGCTGGTACGAGCAGTACCAGCCACCGTCCCGCCCGACCCGCGACGGTCACCGGATGACCGTGCGCGTCCAGCCGTCGATCCACTCCTCGCGGCCCTCACCGATCGCGTCCGGCTCGAGCTGGTAGGCGTCGTCGGGGACGACCGCGTGCGTGGCGAAGACCTCGGGCAGCTGCGCGTCCGTGACCACCGGGAACACGAACATGGTCAGCGGCAGGTTCTCCTGGAACTCGCGGCTGAGCAGGAAGTCGATCAGCAGCCGGGCCTCGTCCTCGTGCTCGGTGCCCTGCAGGATCCCGGCGAACTCCACCTGTCGGAAGCACGACGCCTCGATGACCCCGGTCGGCGGCTCGTCGGGCTGCGGGTCGGCGAAGTAGACCTCGGCGGGCGGGCTGGACGCGTACGAGACCACGAGCGGCCGATCGCCCTCGCCGGTGGCGCTGAACTCCTCGTAGTAGGCCTCCGACCACCCGTCGGTCACCAGCACGTCGTTGGCGCGCAGGTCGGACCAGAAGTCGAGGTAGCCGTCTTCGCCGAACTCCTCGACCGTGGCGAGCAGGAAGGCGAGCCCGGGGGAGGAGGTGGCGGGGTTCATGACCGTGAGCAGCCCGGCGTACGTCTCGGACGTCAGGTCCTGCAGGCTGGCCGGCACCTCGAGGTCCGACTCCTCGAACCAGGCCCGGTCGTAGTTGAGGCACACGTCGCCGAAGTCGACCGGGGTGACGCGGTGCTCCTCGTCGAGCACGAACTGCGGGTCGACGTCGGCCAGTGCGGGTGACTCGTAGGCGACGAACAACTCCTCGTCCAGCGCGCGCGAGAGGAACGTGTTGTCGACCCCGAACAGCACGTCGCCCAGCGGCGCGTCCTTGGTCAGGATGGCCTGGTTCACGGTTGCACCGGCGTCGCCGGCCGGGGCGATGTCGACCCGGACGCCCGTCTGTTCGGTGAACGTGGCCAGGACCTCTTCCTCGACGTCGAAGGAGTCGTGGGTCACGAGCACGAGCGTGACCTGTTCGGGAAGGTCCTCCGGCGGCGTGTCGTCGCCCGGGCCGGTCTCGTCCTCGACCGCGTCCGGTTGCTCGACCGCCGGATCGGCGTCACCGCAGGCGACGGCCACCAGGGTCGCGGCCAGGACCGCGGCCAGTGGGCGCAGCCGTGCGGAAGGGGTCGTCCACCGCTTCGACAGGGACATGGGCACTCCTCAGATGTCGGGTCCGGCGCTTCCGGGCTGCACGGCCAGCAGGACGCCGGCACGCACGGACACGGTCGCCCGGTCGGTCGTGAACTGGTTGCTGATGCCACGGGTCGAACCCGCGGGAAGGGTCTCGTCGGCGAGCGCGAACCGCAGCCCCGTCGTGGTGATACCGGTCGCGGCGCCCTGGACCGGCAGCAGGCTGACGTAGTCGCCCCGACGGCCCAGGAGTTCGCGTTCGCCACGGACGACGGTGATGGTCGCCTCGCCCACCTGCGCCGTGAGCGTCAGGTCGCGGTAGACGTCGGCGCCCAGCACCAGCGCGTTGCCGAGCAGGTGGTCGAGCCGGCCGCCGTGCCCGCCGAGCAGCGTCACCCGCGCCGGGGCGAACTGCCGTGCGGCGTCGAGCGCGATCGCGAGGTCCGTGCGGTCTTTGGCCACCGGATGCCGGTGGATGGGGACGCCCGCCGCGCGGTACTCCGCGAGGTACTCGGGCTGCACGGAGTCGAGGTCGCCGACGACGAGGTGGACGGGAAGGTCGAACTGTGCCGCCAGGTGCAGCCCGGAGTCGGCGGCGATGACGAAGGCGCGGTCGGGAAGCGGCGGGATGCGCTCCATCGGCAGGGGATCACCGCCGACGAGCACGACGACGTCGGCCGGGGCACCGTCCGCGGGTCGCGGGGCATCGGTCAGCATCGTCACACCTCCCTCCGCCGGCATTACCCGGCTCAGGTTCCGCGGGTCGGTGACGCTCAGGCGTCACGTGCCGTCTGGCACGCGTCGCGTGGCGGTCACCCTCTCAGCCCGGCTGTCCCGAGCTCCCCGGGTGTCGTCGCGTCGAGCGGCCAGGTGCCGCCCGAACCCGTAGCCTACCGTCGCGGTTACCGTCGTCGGACGCCCCCGAACGGAAAGCTGCCGCCATGCGTGTCGCCATCGTCGGAGGGCACGGCAAGATCGCCCGCCATCTCGCCAGGATCCTGACGCAGAACGGCGACGAGGCGATCTCGATCGTCCGCAAGCGCGAGCAGTTCGAGGCGGTGCGCGTACACGGTGGCGAGCCGGTCCTGTGCGACGTCGAGGCGGCCGACGCGCCCACCCTCGCCGAGGTCATCGCCGGCGCGGACGCCGTGGTGTTCGCCGCGGGGGCGGGTCCCGGCAGCGGGGCCGAGCGCAAGGAGACGGTCGACTTCGGCGGGGCCGTGACGCTGATCGAGGCCGCGAAGTTCGCCCGTGTCCCGCGTTACGTGATGATCAGCGCGGTCGGTGCCGATTCCTCCCACCCCGGCGACGAGGTGTTCGACGTCTACCTGCGTGCCAAGGGGCGCGCCGACGACGAACTCGTCGCCAGCGGCCTCGACCACACCGTCCTGCGCCCGGTCGGGCTCACCGACGAGCCGGGGACCGGGCACGTGGCCCTCGCGGCCGACCGGGACGCGAAGATCCCGCGCGAGGACGTGGCCGCGGCGGTCGCCGTCGCGCTCGCCGAGCCGGCCACGATCGGACGCACGTACGTGCTCGCGAGCGGGGACACGCCGATCAGTGAGGCGTTGCGGGGCTGACGCTCCCGTCGGCGTTCCCCCGTGCGGCGGGCTCGTGGCCGCGGCGCCAGGCGGCCACGACGTCGTCGACGTCGAGCGCCGCCACCGAGGTCGACGGCCCGAACGTGACGGTCGCGTTCACCCGTCGGATGCGCACGTTGAGTGCTTCGACGAGCGCGCGGACCTCGCGTTCCGTGCGCGCGCGGGTGACCCGCTCCATCGTCTCGTCGCGTTCGTGCCGGATCGCCAGCGCCGGGGGCAGGGTCGCGATGCGCTCCCGCTCGATCTTCTTCTTGAGCCACCAGTTCTCGTCGCGCGGCGTGTGCAGGTCGGGAATCGGCCGACCCGCCCCGGGCAGCGCGTCGAAGTCCCCGCGCTCCTGCGCCTGGCGGATCTGGCGCTCGATCCACGACTCCCAGCTGACGCCGGAGGGCTTGCGTTCGGTCACGTCGTCCCCGTTCGGCCGCGACGAGCACGTGGCAGGGTGGACCAGTGAACCGGATCCGCAGCCGCGGGTCCCGTCAGCGACGAGGAGCAGCACCCATGGCCAGCCGCCGTCTCGATCGACCCCGCGCCGGACAGGGACGCATGCTCGCCGGAGTGTGCTCGGGCATCGCCCAGCACTACGGCTGGAGCCCCGGCATGGTGCGCCTGGTGTTCGTGCTGACCGGCCTGTTCGGTGCGGGCGAGCTGGCCTACCTCGTGCTCTGGATCGTGATGCCGAAGCGCTGACCGTCACCGACGCTCGACGGCGTCGACCAGCTTCCAGCAGGCCGGGACGACCGCGGCGGCGGCCACCAGCTTGAGCGCGTCACCGGCCAGGAACGGCACCACGCCGGCCGCGACGGCGGCGGCGGGGGAGAGACCGAGCACGAGCGCCAGGCCGGTCGCCCCGCAGGCATAGATGACGAGATTGCCGAGCGCCATCGCGGTGACGACCTGCACCGGCGTACGCGATCCCGTCCGCCGGACGATGCCGCCGACGAGCGCGGCCGCCACCACGAAGCCGACCACGTAGCCGATGGTGTGCGGGCCGCCACCGGCGAACCAGGGCAGGCCGACGACGCCGAGGGCGAGGTAGAGCAGCGACCCGGCCGCGGCGCGGGTGCGTCCGAGCGCGATCGCACCGGCGAGCACGGCGAAGGTCTGTCCGGTGAAGGGCACCGTGGTCCCCGGCAACGCGAACGCCACCTGGGCGGAGGCGGCGATGGCGAGCGCGAACCCGACCGACAGCGCGACGTCGCGGACCCGGGCACCCGGCAGGACGTCGGTCAGGACGCGGTGGTCGGTCTGGTAGGCGGCGCTCGACACGTTCGATTCTCCATGCCATCGGGGTTGCAGACGACGGGATCCTAGGGGGCCGGCGCCTCCCGGCGATCACCGGCCATCAACTTCGGCCCGTCACCTTGCGAAGGACGGATTCGGGTTCTTCCGGCGCGGTGTCACCGGTCCAGACGACGAACTGGTCGGGACGAACAAGCACCAGTCGGGCCGCGTACGAGGCGCGCCCGTCCGCGAAGCTGTCACGCACGATGTCGAGCGGCACGCCCGACGCGCGCGCGGCGTCGTGGAAGGCATGGACGTCGGCGTCCTGGGCATCGAACGCCAGCAACGTGAATCCCAGTCCCAGTCGCTCGAAGACGTTCTCGCCGGACGACAGGACCTGCGGCGTGAGATGATGGCCGGGGCGGGCATCGAGAGCATGGTGGCCGTGTGCGCTGATGACGCCGTCTGGTGGTCCCACGACTACCGGCGAGCCTTCGTAGTGCGGCTCGAAGTTGCGCAGCCGCTTCCCGAAGCCCTTGGTGACCTCCTCGAAGTTGCGGGCGAACTCCTCGGGATCGCGGTCGGGGCGGTAGCGCTGCAGGAACTCCCGGTCATCGCGGATCCAGCCTCCGATGATGTCCTCGCCGACGTCCCGGAAGATGGCTTGCCGCTCCAGGCTGTACGAGTCGAGGAGTTGGTCCCCTCCCCAACCCTCGATGACCGCTGCCAGCTTCCAGCTGAGGTTTACCGCGTCCTCGAGGCCGTTGTTGAGACCGAAACCTCCGTAGGGAGGGTGCGTGTGGGCAGCATCGCCGGCGATGAAGACGCGACCGGCGCGATACCGCTGTGCCACCTGAACGCGCAGGTCCCAGAATCCGACGTGCTCGAGTTCGAAATCGAACGGAAAACCTGCGGCGCGGTGCAGCAGACCGGTGACGTCGAAGTCGCTCGTATCCGTGCCACGGGGCACCGGTGCGTGGAAGAAGAACTCTTCACCGACATCGACGCGCCCGAAGAACATCCAGTAGCCCTCGAGCTCGGGGTGCAGGACGCGGTAGGTCGACCGGTCGGGAAACCGCTCGAGCGCCGCGTGCAGCTCGGGGGAGCGGAAGACGGCCAACGCGACCAGTTCTCCCCAGTCGGTTCCACTCCTCTGGATGTCCGCTTGTTCGCGTACCAGCGAATGGCCGCCGTCACAGCCGGCGACGTAGTCGCCGGCCAGATGCCGCCGTTCACTCCCCCGTTCCATCGTCACATGCACCCCGTCGGCGTGTTGCTCGATGTCCGTCGCGGTCCAACCGATGTAGCTGTCGACCTCGGGCAGCTGTGCCATCCGGCGTCGAAGGACCTCCTCGGTGCGGTACTGCGGCAAGCGTTCGTTCGCCTGGAAGTAATAGGACTGGACCAGTTCACGGCCAGGGGGCGCGTGCCAGTATTCGCCCATCAGGTTGTCGTAGACGGTCACCTGGCCGATGGGATAGCCCGGTGGCATTGCTCGTGCTGCGCGGATCTCGTCCGCGATACCCCAGAAGTAGAAGTGCTCGAGCGTTCGTTGCGCGAGCCCCTGCCCCTTCGGGATGCCCGACAACTCGGTGCGGCGCTCGATGACGGCGCAGGTGATGCCGCGCCGGCCGAGGTCGACGGCGAGACCGACGCCGACGGGCCCGCCGCCCACGATGATCACCTGGTAGCTCTTCGTCACGCTCAGCTCCTTCTCAGCGGCATGCCTTCGCCCGGCCTCTCCGCCGCATGACTGTATAAGGTCATACCAATGTGGTTCGAACTCCGGGCCCGGCGGCGTCACGCTGCAGAGCCTGTGGCCCGCTAGGGTCCGGCGCCGAACGGGAGACGACATTGGTGGATTCGGGGATGTTCCGACCGGTTCGCACCAATCGCGTGTCCGCCGAGATCGTCCAGCAGATCGAGGCTGCCATCGAGTCGGGCCATCTGGAGGTTGGGGACCGGCTCCCGACCGAGCGAGATCTGACCGAGCGCTTCGGTGTCAGCCGCGTGACGGTTCGCGACGCCCTGCGCATTCTCGAAGCGACCGGGCTCGTCGAGGTTCGCATGGGCGCCCGAGGCGGGGCGTTCGTGACCGCGCCACAGCCGGACCGGCTCGGGCAGAACCTGGGTCGCATGCTGCAACTGTCGGCGGTCGAGCCGTGGGAGCTCGAGGAGACGCGGTCGCGGATCGAGCTGACCATCCTCGATCTGGCGGTCGAGCGTGCGACGGAGGAAGATTTCGCAGCGCTTCGCGAAATCTGTGACCGCACCGAGGAGGCGATCGCCGCAGGCGCCTACCACCCCCGACTGTCCGCCGAGTTCCATGTCCGGCTCGCCGGCTCGGCGCACAACCTGGCCATGACGTTGCTGTTCGACTCGTTGCACGGCGCCATCCTGCTCAACCTGCTCCGGGCGCGGGCGACGGACCCCAAGCACGGCCCACGGGGACTGTCCGAGCATCGCGCGCTCATCGAGGCGATCGAGCGGCGAGACCGAGCAGGCGCGCGAGCAGTGCTGGCCGAACATCTGGAGCGCACCGCCCACCGGATCCGCTCGCGCCCCCGCCAAGATCTCCGGCAGGCGGTGGGATAGACGATCCTCAGCAATGGAGTTATGGTAGTACCAATGTGCTCGTCGGGCGGAGTTGTGCCGCTCAGCACCGGTCTTGCCGAAGTGGATGATGCGTCGTCAACTGGACGATCAAGCGGAAACGCCGGTCAGCTATCTCGACGTCCTGCGGTCGCGTTGGGCGCTGGTGTCGGCCGCAACGCTGCTGTACTGGACCGGCGCGCACGCACTTCGACCGCTGCTGCCGCTGCGACTCGACGACCTCGGCGCCAACGAAGCGCTGATCGGCGTGGTCCTGGCGTTGTTCCCCCTGAGTGCGCTCGGGCTGGCCATCCCGGGCGGCCGCCTCGTGGATCGCATCGGGGTCCGGCGCGTGCTGTTGGGCGGATTCGGCGGCATGGTCCTGCTCGGCCTCGGATTCGCGCGCGCTTCCACCACGGCCATGGTGGCCTTCCTCACCGCCGGCATCGGCTTGTCCGAGCTGGCGACGTGGATCTCGTTGCAAGCGATGGCGAGTGCGGGTGGCCGAGGCCGCTTCCTCACCAAGCAGCTCGCCGTCTTCTCCCTGGCATGGGGTGGCGGCTTGGCGTTCGGGCCGGTCGTGGGAGCGGCCCTCTACGACCGGCACGGTTTCGGCGCCGTCGGGGTGTTCTACCTCGCCTGTGGCGCGATTTCGATCGTGTTGATCGGCCTCGCCCCGCGGGTCACGGCCAGCTCACGAGGTACGCCCGGCTCCATCCGCAGCGGTGTCCAAACCATGTGGGCCTCGGGTCCGGTGCGGGCCACACTGCTGTCGAGCTTCGTGGCGCTGTTCGTCGGGGGGGTCAAGGGATCGTTCTTTCCGCTCTACCTCGAACGCGCCGGCCTGTCCATTCCACGCATTGGGCTGATCCTGTCCATCATGGGGGTCGCGTCGTTGGTGATTCGCATGCCGCTGCCCTGGCTGCTGCGGCGCCTCGGTGCCCGAGCCGTACTCCTCGTGAGCATGTGGTTGGCGATCGTGCCGATGACCCTGGTTCCGTTCATCCACGGGTTCTGGGCCTGGGCGACGCTCGCGGTCCTCTCCAGCCTGGGGCTCGGTGTCAATCCGCCGGTAACCGTCGAACTGATGGCCAGGCATACGGATCGCGCGGAGCGCGGCCTCGCCATGGGCCTGCGCCTGACGGCGAATCGCATCGGTCAGGTGATCCAGCCGATGCTCTTCGGTGGCATGGTCGCGGTCACGGGCTTCGCCGGCGCGTTCGCCGCCGGCGGTCTGCTCCTCGCGGGCATCACCGCATGGACCCACCAGGTCAGGTTCGGACGTTCCGCCGCCTGAACGGGCGCCGGCCCGGGCGCCTGCCGGCCGAACCGGAGTCGCCGGGCAGGCGGCGGACGAGGTAGTCCCATGCCTGTTCGAGCAATGCGTCGTTGTAGCAATGGTCCCGCTTGCGCAGGGCCTCGTCATCATCGGAGGCGGCGAGCGTGGAAGCCGCGCCGACAGCCAGCAGCTGGGTTCGGCATGCCCGCTCGAGCAGGATGGCGCCGAGCACCGCCGTGGGGACGTCCCGGCCCGTCGCCACGATGCCGTGGTTGACGAGGAACAGGGCGCGCTGGTCCCCGAGGGTGGCGGCGACACGTGCGCCGAGTTCGGCTGTCAGGATCAGGTCGCCCGTTTCCTCGAACCGGGGAACCTCGGGCGGCGTGAACAGCGTGCCTTCATGGGAGATCGGCAGCAACGGTGATCCCGTGGCCGCCAGGGCCACGGCGTGGGGCGCGTGCGTGTGCACGACGCTGCCGACGTCGGGTCGTGCCGCCAGGATTTCCGTATGGATGGGGAACTCGGCATGGCGGCGACCGGATCCGGCGATGACCGACCCATCGCGCGTCAGGAGCACCACGTCGTCGCGGGTCACTTCCTCGAATCCCCAGGTGGCCGCCTTCATCCATGTGCCGCGACCCTCGGGATCTCGCGCCGAGACGTGTCCCCAGATCAGATCGCCGTGGCCTTCCGATCCGAGAACCCGGCAGCCGGTGGCGACCAGGTCGCGCAGATCGTCCTGCATGACGTCCTCCTCCACGGGAGTCGAGCGCGGTTGACCGGAGCGGAAGCAAGTGGAACAATGGTACTACCTTTAGTTCGCTCTGGGCGAGGCGCGTCGTACGGCCACGCGCGAGAACAGACAGGACGTTCGATGCTCAAGCAGGAGATCAACGAGCTGCTGACGCAGACCGGTCCGGGAACGCCCATGGGCGCGCTCTTCCGCCAGTATTGGCTTCCCGCCCTGCTGGCCGAGGAGTTGCCCGAGCCTGGCAGCCCGCCGGTGCGGGTCAAGCTGCTGTCGGAACGCATGATCGCCTTCCGTGACGATGACGGAAACTATGGCTTGATGGACGAGTTCTGCGCCCATCGCGGGGTTTCGATGTGGTTCGGCAAGAACGAGGGCAACGGCCTCCGCTGCGCCTACCACGGCTGGAAGTACGACGTCACCGGGCAGTGCATCGATGTGCCGTCGGAGCCGGCCGAGAGCGGCTTCTGTGAGAAGGTGAAGCTGACCAGCTACCCCCTCGTCAAGGTGGGTGACATCCTCTGGGCCTACATGGGTGACCCCGAGTCGCAACCGCCGCTGCCGGAGTGGGAGTTCGCGGTCGTCCCGCCGGAGCAGACCTTCACTTCGAAGCGCTGGCAGGAGAGCAACTGGCTCCAGGCCCTCGAAGGCGGTATCGACTCCAGCCATGTCTCCTGGCTCCACAGCGGCGGCTTGAAGAACGACCCCCTGTTCAAGGGCGCCAAGGGCAACGAGTACAACCTCAACGACATGCGGCCCTTCTTCGAGGTCGTCGACGCCGACGGCGGCCTGTTCATCGGAGCGCGCCGTAACGCCGAAGAGGGTCACTACTACTGGCGTATCACGCCCTGGGTCATGCCCGCGTTCACCATGGTCCCGCCGCGTGGCGACCACCCCGTGCACGGCCACTTCTGGGTGCCCATCGACGACGAGAACTGCTGGGTCTTCACGTTCGACTATCACCCGGTACGCGCGCTCACGCCCGATGAGGTCCAGGCGATGAAGGACGGACACGGCGTGCACAACGAATACGAGCCCGGAAGCTTCCGTCCGCTGCAGAACAAGGACAACGACTACCTGATGGATCGTGAGGCGCAGAAGCGCGGCGACACGTTCTCCGGGGTCAAGGGCATCGCGATGCAGGATGCCTCGTTGCAGGAGAGCATGGGGCCGATCGTCGATCGCACCAAGGAACGCCTGGTGTCCACGGATACGGGCATCATCAAGGCCCGCCAGAAGTTGCGCCGCGCCGCCGAGGCGCTACGTGATCACGGCACGACGCCGCCCGGGGTGGATCCCGCACATCACCAGATTCGATCCGTGGCGATCGTCCTTCCCGAGGACCAGCCATTCATCGAGGGCAGCCGCGAAGACCTCAGGGTCCGACCGGGTGTTCGCCAGACGTCGGTGTGAACATGCGCAACCCGACACTGCTCAACAGTTGCGCCCGGGCGGCGACGGCCGCCGAGGCCCGGTTCCGTATCAACGGACCGGAGCCGGCGCCCCGCGCGACGCGTGTCATCGCGCTCGATCCGGGCGCCGCGGCTCTCGTCGCCGCGACAGCCGAGGATCGTCCCTGGCACGGCGCCCACTTCCTGACGTACGAGTCCTCACTGCCGATGGGTGAGGGCCAGGAACTCACCGTCGACGCGGTGGTGCGGGGGCGGACGACGGTGGACGCGGTTCTGCGAACCGCTGACGGCCGCGAGTCGCGGCTCAGCGACGAACTCGACGGTGCGGACGTGGCCGTCATGATCGCGACAGCGGACGACCATGCCGAGGCCGCCTTGATGATCGGTGCCGCCTGCGCGCGACGCGGCATCATGACGGCCGGGCTCGTCGTCCCGAACGGCAACGGTGAAGCCGGCCGGATCGACCGCACGGTCTCGATGCTGCGGCCGTACGCCATGGTGCTGCTCGTCTCCAACGACAAGGACGACCTGCCGGAGGTGCTGGCCGCCTTGCGCGCCTGAGTCATGCCCGCCCACGGCCGTCTTCCGAAGAAGTGAGTGACATGAGTTCCGAGGACCGGATCACCCTGCCTGCCGTGCAGCAGATGAAGCGCGATGGCCGCAAGGCGGTGTGTGCGGTGGCCTGGGACTACCAGATCGCCCGGATCGTCGATCGCGCGGGGGTCGACATCGTGTCGGTCGGCGACACGGTGGGCGTGAATCTCTGGGGACAGGCCAATCCCCTCGAGATCACCATGGAGCAACTGCTCGTGGTGGCCCAGGCGGTCCGTCGCGGCGTCTCGCGGGCACTGGTGAGCTGTGACTTTCCTTTCGGTCCCCTCCAGGAGGGCCCGGACGCGGCCGTGCGGGCCGCCATCCGGCTCGTGAAGGAGGCCGGCGTGGACATCGTGAAACTCGATGGTGCGGCCGAGTTTCCCGAAGCGGTCGAAGCCATCGATCGCGCGGGGATACCCGTGTTCGCCCAGTTCGGCATTACGCCGCAGACCGCCCTGCGCCATGGCATCGACTACCAGGCGGCCGCCGACGTCCAGGTCCCGCCCGAGATGACCGAGGAGATGGTCGCCCAGGCCCGGATGCTCGAGGAGGCGGGTGCGTCGCTGCTCAATTTCACCAACTCCGGACCGGTCGTCGGCCCTGAGGTGGTGGCTGCGGTCTCCATCCCCGTCCTCGGCGGCTTCGGCGGGGGGCCCTGGCTCGACGGACGTATCCGGATGGCTCATGCCGCCATCGGGTACGCCGCGAAGAATCTTGATTCGCCGGCGGACACCTATGCCAACGTGGCACAGATCACGTACGAGGCGATCCAGGCCTACGCCGCGGATGTCCGCGCGGGACGCCAGATCAAGGGCGGCATTCCCGTAACGCCGCCGCAGTAATCGCTCCGCAGCGAAGGGACAGCTCGTGCCGACGGTCACCATCGACGGAATCCAGACCGAGTACCGGTTGGTCGGAGAAGGCCCCCCGCTGCTGATGTTCTCGCCGGGGGGCTTCAACGCGGTGGCCGACAACTGGTCAGATCTCGGGGTGTACCGCCGGATTCGACTGCTCGACGAGTTGCCGCGCCGCCACACCTGCATCCTCTTCGATCGTCGCGAGTCCGGCCGCTCCGGCGGACGGGTCGAACGCCTCACCTGGGCGCACTACGTCGAGCAGGGGCGCGGCCTGCTCGACCACCTCGACATCGAACGCGCCCACCTGATGGGAGGCTGTGTCGGCTGCTCGGTCGTGGCGTCCTTCGCGGTCGCCTATCCCGCTCGGGTCGCCAGCATGGTCCTGTACTCCCCGGCGGGGGGCGCGAGGTACCGCATGACCAGTCGTGCGCGATTCGAGCGGCACCTCGCGTTCGTGGAGGAGGAGGGGCTCGGAGGCGTCGTCGAACTGGCTCGCTCCAGCGAGGACGGATTCTCGAAGGACCCCCGACTCGGCCCCTGGGTCTCCGTGATCCGCAACGATCCCGGCTTCGCGGAGCGGTATGCCGACTACGACCCGGAGGCCTACCGCATACTGGTGACCGGGCTCTCACGCGCGATGTTCGACCGCGACTCGGTTCCCGGCCCTGAACCCGAGGACCTGATGCTGCTCGACGTCCCCGCACTCGTCGTTCCCGGCAACGACGGCTCGCACGCCACGTCCGCAGCCCACTATCTCCACGAGTGCCTGCCGCGCGCCGAGTACTGGGACGTCCCGGTCGAGGAGCAGACCGCGACTTCTGCACCGTCGAGGATCGCGGGCTTCCTCGAAGCGCACGCATGACCCGCTCGCAGGAGCACAACCGCGTGCCGGGGCAACAGGCGTCGCAGGACGACGACCCGTTCCCCCTCGACGATCTCGTCCTCGACGAGCCGTACCGCTTCCGTGTCGACGGACGGGTGTACACCGACGCACACCTGTTCGCGCTCGAGATGGACCGCATTTGGCGCCGATCGTGGCTGTACGTCGGTCACGAGTCAGAGATCCGCGAGCCAGGCGACTACCGCACCGCCGTGTTGGCTCGCGAGCCGATCATCCTCAGCCGAGGAGAAGATGGCGGCATCCATGCGGTCTTCAACCGGTGCATGCATCGCGGTGCTGCCCTCTGTCGTGACGACCGTGGTCACGCCAACCACTTCCGATGTCCGTACCACAACTGGGTCTACCGAAACGACGGCACGCTGGTCGGCATGGCACAGAAGTCCGGGTACGGCAGTCACTTCGACACTTCCGAACTGGACCTGGTTCCCGTCCCTCGGCTCGAGGCATATCGCGGGCTCATCTTCGCGAATCTCGACCCCGCCGCCCCGGCGTTGCAGGAGCGGCTGGGCCCGAGTGCCTGGTACATCGACCAGTGGGCGGACCGGTCGCCGACCGGGCAGATGTCCGTCGCCGAGGGCGTCCATCGGTATTCCTATCCCGGCAACTGGAAGTTTCAGCTCGAGAACGGCGTGGACGGCTACCACGGAAACTACGTGCACGACTCGTTCGTCAAGATCCTGCACCGCGCCGGCGATCGCTCACGACAGGACGTCGTGCGGGCCCGCAACCGGCTCGGCAGCAACGCTTCCGCGAAGGGACTGCCTCGCGGTGACGGCCTGCTCGAGCGCGAAGATGGCATGTTGGGCACGTTCGACTATGCGAGTCGTGACGAGTACCGCCGTTCCCTGGTCGAGGCGCACGGTTCCGCTCGCCTCCAGGACATCCTCACGCAGCGCAACCTGCTCATCTTTCCCAGCGTCTATCTCTTCGAGTCGCACATTCGCGTCATCCGGCCGATCTCGCCGACGTCCACGATCGTCGACACCATCCCGACGCGGATCGAAGGCATCGACGACGCCATCAACACCGAGCGGCTGCGCGAGCACGAGCGCTTCTTCGGCCCCTCCAGTTTCGGTGCGACCGACGACATCGAGATCTTCGTGCTCAATCAGACCGGTGTTCAGGCCGAGGTGCCACGCTGGCTGGACTTCTCCCGAGGTCTGGAGCGCGAGCGGGTCGCGGACAACGGCGAGCGGATCGGGCACTCCACCGACGAAGCTCCACAACGCGCCATCTACCGCGAGTGGAGACGAATGATGCTTTCGGGGGAGGGGCCGTCGTGATCTCCGACGGGGCATCCGGGGCCGCCCTGTCGACCGAACGCGCTGAGGCGGTGCTGTTCGAGGAGGCGGCACGTCTCGATGCGCGAGCGTTCGACGCGTGGCTCGAACTCTTCACCGACGACGCGATCTACTGGCTGCCGATGGGGGTCGAGGATCCCGCCCGAGAACCGTCGCTGATCTTCGACGACCGGGCTCGAATGGAGGAGCGGGTCTTCCGGCTCATGGACACGGCTGCCCATGCACAACTGCCACCTTCGAGGACCCAACACGACATCACCAATGTCCGAGTGGTCGAGACGACGGCAGACTGGGCGCGGGTGGCGTGTCATCTCGTGGTCCACGAGGTTCGCATCGGTGATCCGTCACAGGTCGGTCTGGGTGACGTCCGATCCTTCCCCGGTCGCTGCGAATATGTCCTGCGGCATGGCGCCGAGGGGCAGTGGCTGATCGCCGAGAAGACCGTGCGGCTCCTGGCCCGCGAGCTGCCGCAGTACAACCTGACATTCATCGTCTGAGGTGCGAGGGAGGCCCATGGATGTGCGATGACGACGTGGGATTGCTGAGCGGCCTCGTCGGTGGGCGCCGGGGCGCCGACGACGTCGCCCTACGCCAGCGCGACGGTCGGCCGTATCTCGTCCTGCGCAACGAGTTCGCGACCGTCTGGCTCGGGATAGATCGAACGGCGAACGGCGTGCGCGTGCTGGTCACCGACCCCGAGACGGACACCGTCATCGCGCTGGATCCACTCGAGCTCGAAGCGATATCGCGCATGACGCATCAGGATTTCGACGATCGCATCCTCGAGCGTGGGCCGGGCACGCCGAAGCGCGAGCCGACACGAGCCGTACACCACGGTCAGGAGAAGGCATGACCACGAAGGTTCCCGTGACGTTGGCGTGTGGCCCCTATGACCGCATGGAGGCGCTGCGGGAAGGCCTGGTACAGCCGGAGGGCGTGGCGCTCACCTATGTGCCGATCCAATCGCCGCCCGAACTGTTCGCTCGCATGGTCAAGCGGCAATCGTTCGATGTGTCCGAGATGTCGTTGTCGCTGTACACGCAGTTGCGTACCCGAGGCGAGTTTCCTTTCGTGGCGCTGCCGGTCTTCCCCTCGCGGATGTTCCGTCACGGCTACATCTTCGTCCATGCCGCGTCGGGCATCGAGCACCCGCTCGATCTCGCCGGCAAGCGGGTCGGGGTGCAGGAGTACCACCAGACTGCCGGCGTCTGGATTCGGGGGATCCTCTCGTCCCAGTACGGCGTCGATCTCGGCACGATCGCCTGGCGCGAGGGCGGCGTGAACGCGCCAAGGACCCCCGACGTCCTGGATCTGCGCCCGCGAGGTGAGTTGGACATCGAATTCGTGGGTGCGGACGTCAGCCTCGATGAATTGCTGGCAACCGGCGAAATCGACGCCTACCTCGGGGCTCGTCAGCCGCGGTCGTTCTCGACGTCGCCGGACGTGCGGCGTCTCTTTCCGGACTACCGGACGGTCGAGCGCCAGTTCTATGCAGACACGGGGATCTTCCCCATGATGCACACCATCGTCATCCGTGAGGAGTTGCTGGAACGGCATCCGTGGCTGTCGGAGTCGCTGTTCAAGGCATTCGAGGCGGCCAAGACCTGGTGTCTGGAGCAGATGCGCTTCTCCGGCACGGCGCGCTACACGCTGCCGTGGCTGCATGCCGACATCGAAGAGATCGATGAGGTGTTCGGTGGCGACCCATGGCCGTACGGCCTGGAAGCCAACCGCGTGCCGCTGGAGGCATTCGTCGGGTATCTGGTGGAGCAACGGTTCCTCGACCAGCCGGTCGACATCGAGCGGCTCTTTCCGGCGCTCGAGCTGCGCAACGAGTGAGCCAGCGCTATGACGTGTCTGACACCGGGAGCGTCTCGCCGCGTTCGAGCGCCGCGATCTGGTCGAGGCGGCGCTGGTGACGGCCCCCCTTGAACGGCGTGGCCAGCCACAACGCGACCAGGTCGCGCGCCCGTTCGAGGGAGACCACCTTGGCTCCGAGCACCAGGACGTTCGCGTCGTTGTGCGCCCGTGAGATCTCCGTCGTCAGCGGATCCTGGCCCAGGCCGGCCCGGATGCCGGCCATCTTGTTGAAAGCGATGTGCTCGCCAGAGCCCGTTCCTCCTATGAAGATTCCACGGTCGGCCGTGCCGTCCAAGATGCGCCGAGCCACCGCCTGGCAGAGCGGGGGGTAGTCGACAGGGGACGCATCGTGGCCGCCGTGGTCGTCGACGGTATGTCCCTCGGCCTGCAACCACGCGGTCAGGTCGCTCTTGAACTCGATCCCGTTGTGATCGGCGGCGATGGCGATGTGCATCAGCGCAGTCCTCCCGGTGTTCAGCCGATGAGCTCGTGGGTGCCGGCAGCGAACAACTCCTCCATCGTCGGGGGGCGATCCAAGATGTGTTGTGTGACGGCATGTCGGAGCAGCTCGTCGATCATGGCCCGGTTGGGCGCGATCCCGTACGGCAGCGGATCTCCGCCCGTCAGTTCCATGACCCGGCGGTGCATCGCATCGACCCGGGTCGGCGCCTCGAGCTCATCGGCTTCGAGGCGCTCCACGTAGCGACGCTTCGACGCTGCGAACGCCTCGAACAGGTCGGCTGCCAACCCGGGATGCTCGGCGAGCAGATCGTCGCGCACGACGACGAGGTGGTTGATGGGGTACAGGTCCCGCTCCGCCAATGCCTGGAAGCCCGCTTCGTCGGCATCCGGCAGCAGTGGACCGATCCGCTCGTCGTCGGTCTTGAGCCCACCGACCACGGCGTCCACATGCCCGTCGAGGAGGAGTTGGGACAGATCCTCGCCCTCGTGCAGGTCCTCGACGTTCGGGGGCGGGCGGTATCCGGCCACGTGCTCCTCGTCGGACCGCACCCACGTCACCGTATCGAGGTCGACGCCGTATTCGTCCTGCAGGATCGCGCGTGCCCAGACGCCGGTGGTCACGGTGTAGCCGCGGTTGACGCCGATCCGGCGACCAGCGAGGTCTGACGGCGGCGGCGACGGACGCGTGGTGTCGTGCAGGATGGCGCCGTGGTGCAGGTCCCGCACCAAGAAGATCGGGAGCGCCGTGAAGCGTGCACCGTGGGCCTTCGCGCACAGGTAGGTCGTGAACGCCAGTTCGCAGACGTCGTAGCTCAACTCACGCACCATGCGCCTGAAGGCATGCACCAGGACCGGTACCTCCTCGAAGTCGAGGGAACACGTCGAGGGCGCGACGACGCCGGCCTTCAGGTCGGCATTGTTCCCCTGGCTCCGGCTGACGGCCGTGAGTCGCAGTTCCGCCATGTACCCGTCCTCCAAATGACAGACCATTGGACCTTCGCATAGAGTGTAACGCCACGAGACAGACGGGCGAGGAGCGCAGCATGGCGGAGACGGTCTTGGCGGCGGTACGTACCGCCCCCGGCACGACGGAGTTGCGCGAGTTTGCCCGACCGTCCATCGACGCCGACTCCGCGCTGATGCGCGTGGAGGTCGCGGGCATCTGCGGCACCGATGTCAAGATGTATGCCAAGCCGCCGTTCACCGACCCGGTCATCATGGGACACGAGAACATCGGTGTGCTCGCCGACGCCGGGCCCAAGTTCCTGGAACGGCACGGCCTGGAGGTCGGCGACCGCATCTTCGTCGAGCACTACGTCGCGTGCTACCGCTGCGACTGGTGCCACCTCGGCGAATACCGTCACTGCGAGAAGACCGACTGGCGAACCAATCCCGACGCGCGCCGCTACGGCTACACCTCGTCGGAGCATCCGGGCACGTTGTGGGGCGGGTTCTCCCAGTTCATGTATCTGCCGTGGAATGCCGTGATCCACCGGGTTCCGACGAACGTCTCGGCCGAACTGGCCGGCATCGTCACACCGTTGTCCAACGGCATCGAATGGGCCCTCATCGCCGCGGGCATCGGCTACGACGCGAAGGTTCTGATCCAGGGGCCGGGGCAGCAGGGCCTGTCCCAGGTCGTCGCCTGCAGCCAGGCGGGTGCCTCCAAGATCATCGTGACCGGCACGACCAGGGACCGAGCGCGCCTGGAGCTGGCGGAGGAGTTGGGCGCGGACGTCACGGTGGACGTGCTCACCGACGACCCCCTCGGAAAGATCATGGAAGCGACGAACGGGGTGGGCGTCGACTACGTACTGGACTGCACGGCGGGGGCTGGTACGGCCCCGGTGCTGCTCGGTATCGACGCGCTGAAGCGGCGTGAAGGGACCATGCTCATCCAGGGCGAACTCGCGGCTTTCCCGGACTTCCCGATCAAGAAGCTCACGGAGAAGGCGATCACCATCAAGAGTGCCCGCGGGCACAGCTACCGCGCGTGCGAGCTCGCACTACGTCAGCTCGCGTCGCACCGGTTTCCCCTCGAGAAGCTGTCGACACACACGTTCGGTCTCGACCAGGTCGACCGGGCCATTCGGGCTGTCGGCGGCGAGGTGGAGCAGGACGTCATCCATGTGTCGCTGCTGCCATGGGAGGGACAGGCGTGAGCGTCGTCGTCCGCAACATTCCGCGTGCCGATCGTGATGTCGTCGACGCTTTCTCCGGCGTCGGCGTCGCGACGGTCCACGAAGCCCAGGGTCGCACCGGCCTGCTGGCTCCGCAGATCGCCCCCATCTACTCCGGGGCCCATGTCGCCGGCTCAGCCGTCACCGTCAGCACGGCGCCGGCGGACAACTGGATGCTGCACGTCGCGGTCGAGTGGTGCCAGGACGGTGACGTACTGGTCGTCGCTCCCACGTCGTTCTCCGATGCCGGCTACTTCGGTGAGCTCCTCGCGACGGCACTCCAGGTTCGCGGCGTCCGGGGTCTCGTCATCGATGCGGGGTGTCGCGACGTGAGCGAGCTCACGGCCATGGGATTCCCGGTCTGGTCGAAGTGTGTGTCAGCCGAGGGAACGGTGAAGGAGACCCTCGGTAGCGTCAATGTGCCGATCGTGTGTGCCGGTCAGGCCGTGCAGCCGGGGGATGTCGTCGTTGCCGACGACGACGGTGTGGTGGTCGTGCCGCGGCTCCGCGCGCGGGAGGTGTTGGCGTCATCCCAGGCGCGGGAGGAGAAGGAGGCGCGGGGTCGCGAGCGCTATGCCGCCGGTGAACTCAGCCTCGACGTCCACGGGATGCGGGAACGGCTGGAGCGGAAGGGCCTGCGCTACGTCGACCACCCCGAGGACGTCTGAGCCGCGAACCGACAGGGAGACCCCATCGATGATCATCGACGTCCATGGCCACTACACGACGGCACCATCGCAACTTCGGGAATTCCGCGATCGACAACTGGCGCGGCGCGGCGAGCCGGGCCGGGAGCGGCCGATCCTGGCGGCGATCAGCGACGAACAGATCCGGGAATCGGTGGAGCGGAACCAGTTGCGGGTGCTGCGAGAGCGCGGTGGCGATCTGATGCTGCTCTCACCCAAGGCATCCGGCATGGAACATCATGTCCCGGACGAGGCGACAGCGACGGATTGGGCCCGGGCGAACAACGACCTCGTGCACCGGGTGACCCGGCTGTTCCCGCAACACTTCGCCGGTGTCTGTCAGCTCCCGCAGACGCCAGGCGGGCCACTGGGCCCCGTCGTCACCGAACTGCGCCGCTGCGTGGACGAACTCGGCTTCGTCGGCTGCAACGTGAACCCGGATCCGTCGGGTGGCCACTGGAACGGCCCGCCGATGACCGACGAGTACTGGTTTCCGCTGTACGAGGCGATGGTCGACCTCGACGTGCCGGCCATGATCCACGTCTCGAGTTCCTGCAACGACAATTTCCACACCCTGGGGGCGCACTACCTCAACGCGGACACCGCCGTCTTCATGCAACTGCTCGAGGGTGACTTGTTCGGGCGCTTTCCAACGCTGCGTTTCGTGATCCCGCACGGCGGGGGAGCGGTGCCCTACCACTGGGGCCGTTTCCACGGCTTGGCCGCTCGCATGGAGCGCCCGCCGCTGGAGGAGCACGTGATGCGCAACGTGTACTTCGACACCTGCGTCTATCACCAGGCTGGCGTCGAACTGCTGCATCGGGTCGTCGGCACCGACCGTCTGCTGTTCGCTTCCGAGATGCTCGGCGCCGTCCGCGGCACCAATCCAGAGACCGGATCCGGTTGGGACGACACGAAGCGATACGTCGATGCGCTCGGGCTCGGCGACGACGAACGCGCACGGCTGTTCGAGGGGAACGCCCGCCGGGTGTATCCGCGTCTGGACACGCTGCTCGTGGCCCACGGCCGCTGAACACGCGGAGTGGGGGCGTTCGAACGACGAGAAGGGAACGATGTGGGCAACCTGACGTTGACGCTGGCCTGCGGTGACTACGACCGAACCAGGGCGCTGCACGACGAGACCGTGAAGCCCGACGGGATCGATCTGACCTATCTGCGGCTCCCCGTCGAGGAGACGTTCTTCCGCATGATGCGCCACCAGGAGTTCGAGGTGGCCGAGATGTCGTTCTCGTCCTACGTCGTCTCGCTCCAGCGCGATCCCGCGCCGTTCATCGCGCTGCCGGTCTTCCCGTCACGGATGTTCCGGCACGGCGGGATCTACATCAACACCCGTTCGGGGATCGAGCGACCAGAGGACCTGCGCGGAAAGGTGGTCGGCGTTCCGGAGTACCAACTGAGCGCCAATGTCTGGATTCGGGGCATGCTCGCGGACCGCTACGACGTGCCGGTCGACTCGGTGCTCTACCGGACCGGCGGTCAGGAGCAGGCCGGCCGGATCGAAAAGGCGCGCATCGAGCTTCCGGACAACATCAGGGTGGTACCGATCGAGGCCACGCAGACGTTGTCGCAGATGCTGGCGGAGGGGGAGATCGACGCGCTGTACTCGCCGCGGATCCCTCGTCCGTTCGCCGATCGCGATCCCCGGGTCGCCCGACTCTTCCCCGATGTCGTGCAGGCCGAGAAGGACTATTTCGCCGCGACCGGCATCTTCCCGATCATGCACGTCGTCGCGTTGCGCCGCGACGTCTACGAGGCCAACCGATGGGTCGCCCAGTCGCTGACGAAGGCGTTCGTACGCGCAAAGGCCGAGGTGTTCGACCGACTCTACGATTCGTCGGCGCTCCGGTTCATGCTGCCGTGGCTGAACCAGTATCTCGAGGAGGCACGCGACCTGCTCGGCGACGACTACTGGTCCTACGGCCTCGAGCCGAATCGCGAGGTGCTCGACACCTTTCTTCGCTACCACCACGAGCAGGGGTTGTCGAAGGTGCGCCTGACGCCGGAGGAGTTGTTCGCCCCGGAGTCGGTCGAGTCCTTCCTGATCTAGCGTCACGCCACGGGGGGCGACCACGTGTCCGCACGGCTGCCGCCACTGCTGCGCAACCGAGACTTCAACCTCTATTGGGCGGGGGTCGCGCTGTCCCAGATCGGGGTTCGTGGAACCACTGCGGTGAACCTGTTCCACGTCTACGACCTCACCGGGTCCACGGCCCTCGTCGGCATCGTGGGGCTCGTCCAGGGGATCGCCGTGGTGACGCTCTCGCCCCTGGGTGGAACCTTCGCGGACCGCGTCGACCGTCGCCGGCTACTGCAGGCGACACAGATCGTGTCCCTGTTCGCGAGCCTTGCGCTCGCCGGGCTCTCCCTCGGCGGGACGATTGCGGCCTGGCACATCTACGTGGCGGTCCTCGTGAATACGGCCTCCTCGACCTTCGATCACCCCACCAGAACGGCGCTCATACCGGCCCTGGTGCCTCGTGCACAGTTGCCGCAGGCCTTCGCGCTGGTCAACCCCACGCGCGAACTCGCCATCCTGGCCGGTCCGGCACTGGGCGGCCTCCTGCTGGCGGTGAGCGGTCCGGCGGCCATGTACCTCTTCGACGCGATGACCTACGTCGTGCTCATTGTGGTGCTGAGCCTCTTGCGGGTGCCTCGCCTCGACGTCTCCGCCGCGAGGGCGATGCCCGTGCTCCGGAGCATGCGCGAGGGAGCCAGCTATCTGCGCCGCCGATCACTGATCTGGCAACTGCTCTCGCTCGACCTGTCGACGACCCTGCTCGCCGGCTGGCGGGTCATCCTGCCTGCCCTCGCGGTCGACATCCTGGGGGCCGGGGAGATCGCCTACGGGCTGTTGGCGGCGGCGCCTTCGGCGGGAGCCCTCATCGGTACGGCGGCCATCCTGCCGCTGCTGACGCGCGCACCGGCAGGTCCATTGGTGCTGCTCGGCACCGCGGCCTACGGCCTGGCGTGCATAGCGCTCGCCCAGTCGCCGACCCTGTCGATGGCGCTGGTTGCCGGCCTTGGCATCGGTGCGATGGATGCACTGGCGAGCGCCATCCGGCACGCGGCGGTGCAGCTCGAGACTCCAGACGCGATGCGTGGGCGGGTCACCTCTCTGGTCCAGGTGGCGTCTCGCGGCGGTCCGGCACTCGGCGACGCCAACGTGGGATGGATGGCGGCCTTGTTGGGACCGGCAGCAGCATTGACGCTGGGCGGGATCGTTCCCATCGTGTACGCAGCCGGGGTGGCGGTGTTCGGGGCGCAGGTGCGCTCCTATCGTGTCCTCGAGACGTCAACTGAGCCAGGAAGGTCGACATGAACATCGTCGTCGGGTACGCCGACACCGGAGCGGGCAATGCTGCGCTCGAGGTGGGGCTCGCCGAGGCCACCTTGCGTGGCGCGGCGCTTCACGTCCGACACGTGGCCAGGATCGGCCTCCGGAACGAGCCGCCGGAGGCGATCGAGCGGATGCGCGCCCGACTCGCGCAGATCGACCAGCAGATCGCTTCGCTGGGCCTCGATGGTGGGGCGGAACTGCGTCTCGAAGGCCGCGAAGCCGCCGACGTGCTGCTGGAGGAGGTCGGGGCGCTGGGAGCCGAAATGCTGGTCATCGGCGCGCGGCGTCGGAGTCCGGTGGGCAAGCTCGTTCTCGGCAGCACCTCGCAACAGCTGCTGTTGAGAGCCCCCTGCGCAGTGTTGGCCGTGAAGGCGCCGCACGAGCATTCTTGACCGACCGGAGCGGAGGCCATAGGGTCATACCATTCGACCCTTTCGAGGGGACACCTGCACGAGGGAGCGACATGCGTAGCGTGAGGCATCGCGGAATGCACCGGGCGGTGGGCATCATGGCGGCATGCGGCCTGCTGCTGGCCGCATGTGGAACCGATGGACAGACGGCCACGCCGACCGACGAGTCGGACCAGCCTGCTGACGCCCCGGAACAGGGCGACGGTGATGGCGACGCAACTGGCGAGGGTCTGTTGGCCGGCGAGACGATCACCTTCGTCGTCGGCGTCAGCCCGGGCGGCGGATACGACTCGTATGCCCGCATGATCGCGCCGTTCCTCGCCGAGGAATTGGGCGCGAACGTGGTCGTCGAGAACCAGCCGGGGGCGGGCGGGCTCGTCTCGCTCAACAACCTGTACGCGGCTGAGCCGGACGGGACCACCATCGCGTTGGCGAATGGATCCGGTACGGGTGGCAACGTGCTCACCGGTGCCGAGGGCATGGAATTCGAGTACGGCGAGTTCAGTGCCCTCGGGAGAGTCGCCGGCGAGCCGAAGGTCCTCGTGGCCGCAGCCGACTCCGGGTACGAGTCGATGGAGGACCTGCTCGCCGACCCCGAGGGGTTCCGGTACGGCACGACCGGTCCGGGCGGTTCGACGCACACCGATGCGTTGTTGCTGCGCGCCAGCCTGGGGATTCCCGGAGAGCTCGTGTCCGGCTTCGACGGCAGTGAAGAGATCGGCCTGGCGCTGGCGGCAGGGGAGCTGCAGGGCACCATCGGAACCCTCGACAGCCACGTCCCCGACATCGAAGCCGGCGACCAGGTGCCGATCGCGATGATCGCGAACGAGCGCGCAGAGGACTTCCCCGACGTCCCGACGGTGCTGGAATATGTCGAGGACGAAGATCAGCGCGTCATCGCGGAAACGCACACCGCCGTCATCGACCTCGGGCGGGCGCTGCTCGCACCCCCGGGACTTCCGGACGACATCCTGAACGAATTGCGGCAGGCGATCGAGAACGTCTTCACGAGTGAGGAGTTCCTGGCCGAAGCCGAATCGCAGAACCGGCCGATCGGTTTCCTCACGGGCGAGGAGCTCGCCGAGCGGATCCAGGTCGTCGTCAATGCGCCGGAGTCGGTGTTCCAGGCCCTCCAGGAGCAGTAGGACGTTCAGGACCGGGGTGGCGCGACGTTCGCCCGCGCCACCCCGGCCAACGAGGAGTTTCGGTACATGACGGGTCACGACGTCTCGGCGGCGGGCCTACGGCGGTGGTCGCCGCTGATCTTCGCAGTGACCCTCCTCGCGCTCGTGGGGTGGATGGTCTTCGCCGCGCTCGGGTTCGCCGAACAGGCGCGGCGCATCCCGCTGGTGGTCGGCGGCCCGACACTGGTCCTGATCGCGATGCAGGTGATCCGCGTCGCCATGGCTCGACCGGATCCCAGTCTCGAGGACGACACCGAGCTCGCCCGCGTTGCTGCGGATGCCGCCGATGCGCCCGAGGCCCTCGAGTCGGCGGAGATGGCGAGGCAGGCGCCACCACGGGCCGAGGGCACGACCGGGATGAAGGCGATCGGGTGGGTGCTCTTCCTCGCAGGCTCCGTGCTCCTGCTGGGTCTGCTCCCGACGGTGCCGTTGTTCGCCGCGGCGTTCATGCGTCGTTACGGACGCGAGCCGTGGTGGGTCATCGGTGCCGTCACGGCCGGGACACTCGCCGTCGTCTATGGGTTCTTCATCAGGGTGCTCGAGGTGCGGATCTTCGGCGGCTTCCTGTGGGAGTGGTTGGCATGAGGGTGCGCAGGCAGGCGCTTGACGCGATGTCGACGGCACGCGCAGGGGGGCGCTGATGGCTCCGCTCGACGGGCTGGCCCTGCTCAGCCCGACCGTCTTCGTGTACATGCTGCTCGGGGTGTTGTTCTCGACGGTGGTCGTCATCACCCCGGGACTCGGTGGGCTGTTCGCCATCGCCGTGATCCTGCCGTTCGCGCTCACGTTGGATCCCGTCGCGGGCATCGCGATGATCCTCGGTGTGAACGTCGTCAGCGGTACCGGGAACACGATCACGGCGATCCTGTTCGGCATCCCGGGTTCGGCATCCGGGGTCGCCAGCACCTTCGACGGCTTTCCGATGTCGCGGCGTGGCGAAGGCGTACGCGCCGTGTCCGCCGGCCTCGTGGCCTCGGCCGTGGGCGGCCTCATCGGCGCAGCCGTCCTCGCACTCTCGCTGCCGGTCCTGCGACCGATCGTGCTCGCGTTCCGGCCTCCGGAGTTCTTCGCCTTGATCCTCGTCGCCATGGTGTTCATGGCGTTCGTCGGGGGAGGCGACCCGCTCAAGGGCCTCATCTCCGGAGGCCTGGGCCTCATGCTGGCCTTCGTCGGGCTGGAGAACAGCACCGCCCAGCAGCGCTACACGTTCGGTGAGCTGTTCTTGTGGGACGGCCTCCCGCTCGTCCCCATCGTCCTCGGCCTGTATGCGATCACCGAGATGCTGGCGCTCATCGAGCGAGGTGGGGCGATCAGTGGCGCCAAGCACCCCGTCGGGTGGGCGCACCAGATGCTCCGTGGCGCAACGGACGTCTTCCGCCACTGGCAGGCCACGCTGCAGAGTTCCATCGCTGGGCTCTGGGTGGGCATGGCCCCGGGACTGGGCGACTCGGCCGCGCAGTTCGTCGGCTACGCGCAGGTCGCGAAGACGTCGAAGAACCGCGAGAACTTCGGGAAGGGCGCCATCGAGGGCGTCATCGCCGCGGACGCCGCCACCAATTCGAAAGAGGGCGGGGCCCTGATCCCGACCCTGGCGTTCGGCATCCCCGGAAGTTCGTCGATGGCGATCGTCATCGCCGCGTTTCTCGCGTTCGGTATCCAGCCGGGTCCGGAGATGCTGACGCAGAACGTCGACATCGTCTGGATGATCATCTGGATCCTGGTCTTCGCCAACCTGATCACGGCCGTGGTCTGTCTCGGCGTGACGCCGGGAATCGCCAAGCTGACGCAGTTGCGAGCGTCACTGCTCGTGCCGCCGATCCTCGTGCTCAGTGTGTTCGGTGCCTACTCGTCCTCGAGTCGTCTGGGCGACATCCTGACGTTGTTCGGGTTCGGGCTGTTCGGGTGGCTCCTCAAGAGGTTCGGCTACTCGCGCGCCATCTTCTTGATCGGATTCGTGCTGGGCCCGATCCTGGAATCCAACTACCTGCTGTCGATGCGGATCTTCGGCCCGGCCTTCCTGCGCCGGCCCATCACGATGGTGTTGCTCGCGCTCCTGCTGCTCATCGTGGTCGGCCCGGTGATGAAGCGGCTGCTCGACGGCTTGCGAACACCTCGCGCCGATGCGGAGAAGGCCAGCGGCGGCGAGGGCCGGTGACTCCGCTGGGCGACAAATGGTTAGACCTTTGACGGACCTTCTGATAGGTTCGTCGGAACGCGGGTGGCCGGCATCGTCGTGTCGGCGGCGCCCGATCGACAACGAGTGCGAAGGGCTTCGTTATGGTCAAGGACGCGATCGTCAACGACAAGATGGCGGCCAAGTTCGCCACGGAGAAGGAAACGCCCTACACGCGCTGGGTGGCCTCCGAGGGTCTGGAGATCATCGCGGCGCACTATGTGCCCGACCTCCGCACCGTCGAGCTCAAGCCATGGGATCGCCGGGGGGGCAAGGGCGTGTTCATCAACCATGAGGCGTCCCGCACCTCCAACGACTGCTACGTGTGCGAGATCCCGGCTGGGGGCAAGCTCGCCCCGCAGCGACAGCTGTTCGAGGAGATGATTCTCGTCCTCGAAGGGCAGGGATCGACTCGGGTTTGGAACGACGCCGGGGCCGAGGTGACGTTCGAGTGGCAAGCGGGCTCGATGTTCGCCATCCCCCTGAACACCAACCACCAGCACTTCAACGGCTCGGGCCAGAAGGCAGCGAGATTCGTCTCGTCGACGAACATGCCCCCCGTGGTGAACCTCTACGACGACGTCGACTTCGTGTTCGGTACCGCGCACGACTTCACGAACCGGTTCAACGGTGAGCCCGACTACTTCGCCCCGAAGGGGGAGCAGAAGGGTTTGCTCCTGGACACCAACTTCGTCGCGGACGCGGTCAACCTCCCGCTGATCGAAGCCAAGGAACGCGGAGCGGGTGGCGGCCACATTCGTTTTGCCATGGCCAAGGGGTCGATGAACAGCCACATCTCCCAGTTCCCGACCGCGACGTACAAGAAGGCGCACCGTCATGGCCCTGGTGCGCACGTGATCATCCTGTCCGGCACCGGATACAGCCTGATGTGGCCCGAAGGTGAAGAACCGCGTCGTTACGAGTGGGGGCCAGGGGCGATGATCGTGCCGCCGAACATGTGGTTCCACCAGCACTTCAACAGCGGCACGGAGCCGGCTCGCTACCTCGCGTTCAAGCACGAGGTCGTCTCGGTGCGCAACGCGCAAGGAGTGCCGAAGGCCTGGATCAGCCAGCGAATCGGGGGTGACCAGATCGACTACGCCGACGAATCCGAGTTGGTGCGTTCGACCTTCCGTGACGCGCTCGCCGAGGTGGGTCTCGAACCGGCCATGGACGAGGTCTACGAGGCCGAACTCGAGGACCTTCCGCCCAAGCCGGACCACGCCGACGCGCCTGCCTGATCCGGACCGTGACGGCGCCCAGCGGCGAGCCCGACGGTCGAGTGCACTCGCCGTATTCTCCCGACCATCACCACGACCACGACCACGACGCTCTCAGCCCGATCGAAGAGAACCCGATCTGGCAGCAGGACAACGTCGTCCTGCACAGCGTTGGCATGGATGTCGGTTCGTCCGGTACGCAGGTGGTGTTCTCCCGGCTGCACCTGCGACGGATCGGGGAGGAACTCACCAGCCGCTATATCGTGGTGCGCCGCGACACGCTGTATCACTCGCCGGTGGTGCTCACGCCGTACGCCGACGACGAGCGGATCGATGCCGCGCAACTCGGCGGGATCATCGACGAAGCGTATGCCGCCGCAAACGTGCGACCCGAGGACGTGGACACGGGCGTCGTCATCCTGACCGGTGAGGCGCTTCGCCGGCGCAATGCCGAGCGAATCACCCAGATCCTCGCTGAACGCGGCGGTGAGCTCGTCTGCGCGAGCGCCGGTCACAACATGGAGGCGATGCTTGCCGCGTACGGGTCTGGTGCGGCGAAGGCGTCCTACGAGCAGCGCACCCGGCTGCTGAACATCGACATCGGCGGCGGGACCACCAAGCTTGCCGTCGTCGACCACGGTCGCGTCGTCGCCACCGCGGCCGTTCACGTGGGCGGGCGGCTGCAGGTCATCGACGAGGAAGGCCGCATCGTGCGGCTGGATCCCGCGGGCGCGGAACATGCCCGCCGCGCCGGCTTCGCCTGGCAGGTCGGCGAACACATCGACCCGCAACGACTGGACGAGGTGGCCGAAACCATGGCCGATGCGCTGCTGTCGGCGATCTGGGACCGACCGCTCGACGACGCCGTCGAGCAGCTCTACCTGACGGACGTCATCGCCGACCTCGGTCCGATCCACGGGGTGATGGTCTCCGGGGGGGTCGCCGAGTACGTCTATGACCGGGAACAGCGGCATTTCGGCGATCTGGGCCGGCCCTTGGGCAGGGCACTCCGAGAACGGTTCGATGCGCACGGGGTCCCACTGCTCCCAGCAGGGGAGTGCATCCGCGCGACGGCGCTGGGAGCGTCGGAGTACAGCGTGCAGTTGAGCGGCAACACCGGATGGATCTCCAACCACGATGCCCTGCTGCCGCGCCGCAACCTGCAGGTGGTCAGGCCGCCGTACGTGCTCGACGACGAGATCCTGCCGGCCGATATCGCGACGGCCGTTCGGGACCACCTCGCGGCGTTCGACAAGGACCATCCGGATGCCGAGGTGGCGCTCGCGCTCCACTTCTCCGGTCCGCCGGCCTACGAGCGGCTGCACGCCTTCGCTGCGGGTGTCGCCCAAGGGCTGCGTACGCGTATCGACGGCGGCCATCCGCTGTACCTCATGCTCGATGGCGACGTGGCCATGACGCTCGGACGGTTGCTCGACGAGGAGTTCGGCGTGCGTGCCGACCTGCTGGTCATCGACGGGCTCAGCCTGTGGGACTTCGATTTCATCGACCTCGGGCGCCTGCGGCATCCCTCCAACACGGTGCCCGTCACGATCAAGTCGCTGGTCTTCAGCGAAGACCCACGCCACGGCGGCAAGGCGCGGGTCTAGCACCGAGGTGGCAAGCCGCTCCGCCCGCCCGCAGTGTGTCGAAGGAGTATCCGCAATGGACATGAACAGCCCGCGCGTAGGGCTCATCGGGCTCGGCCTGATGGGAGCGCCCGTCGCCCGAAACCTGCTGCAGGCAGGCGTTCGGCTGACCTGTAACGATCTCGACGCATCCGCGGTTGCCGTTGCGGTCGAGCAGGGCGCGACGGCCGCCGCCACCGCCGCGGAGGTGGCCGCCGACAGCGATGTCATCCTGGTGATCGTGCCGACGAACGAGGACGCACGCGAGGTCGTCGCCGGATCGGACGGCGTGCTATCCACGGCCCGGCCGGGCTCGGTCGTCGTCCTGTGCAGTTCGCTCAGGCCCGACACCTGTGCCGAACTCGAGGAACGGGCACGGGAGGCGGGGGTCCACCTCATCGATGCACCCATGACGGGCGGTATCCGTGGCGCCGAGCAGGGCACGATGACGCTGCTGGTGGGCGGTGACGTCGCCGCACTGCAGCGGGCGCGACCCGCCCTCGAACTCATCAGCAGCACGATCCACCACCTCGGTGGCATCGGCGCGGGGCAGGTGGGCAAGACGGTGAACAACCTCATCCACTGGGGAGAGGTCGTCGTCATCACGGAAGCCTTGGCGCTGGGTGCGAAGCTCGGCGTCGACGTCAGTCGTATGCGGCGAGCACTGATGGACGCCAGCGTCGACAGCAGGACGCTGCGTGAAC
The DNA here is from genome assembly GCF_041821025.1 of Egicoccus sp. AB-alg6-2. Classification (NCBI taxonomy): domain Bacteria; kingdom Bacillati; phylum Actinomycetota; class Nitriliruptoria; order Egicoccales; family Egicoccaceae; genus Egicoccus; species Egicoccus sp. AB-alg6-2. Next base: position 91,559 of record NZ_JBGUAY010000007.1, read on the forward strand.
TGGAGAAGATGAAGTTCACCTGGCATGCCAAGGACCTGGAGGATGCCATGGACATGGCGGCCACCGTGGGACATCGCATGCCCGCAGCCGAGATGTCTCGTGAGGAGATGCTGTCGATCACTCCGGAGCGGGTGGCGCGACTGCTCGCCGACGAGGACTGGGACGCCTGAGTCGGTCGACACCGCGCGTCAGTTGCGGATGTCCTCGAGAAACCACTCGGTCGGGAACGCATGCCCGAGTCCTCGCTCGCGTGCCAGCTGCAGTGTCAGCCCGCCGACGGCCGCGAACTGCAGCCCCTGCGTCCCCGTGGTGACGAAGAGCGAGATCTGCTCATCAGAGGTTCGGCCGGGATGCCGCCCCGTGTGCAGATCGACGAGCGAGGGGTATACCCCACGCTCGGTGCCTCGTCCGGCCGGGATACGCCGACGCTCATCCGGACTGCCGGCGACGTAGGCGGCGAGGCTGCCCCGTGGCCACTGCATGCCCGGCACGGCCGCACCGTAGGGGACGGTACTGACGCCCAACTGCACGATCGGATCGGCGAGGTCGAGCAACTGCTGGCCGAGTTCGCGACGGGTCACGCACGTGACGTGGGCTCCAGGGGCGACCCATGTGGCATCGAACGTGGGCCCCATCGAGTCCGTGGCGGTCGCAACGATGTCGGCACCGCGCACGGCCTTTTCGGCCTCGTCGACAGCCACCACCCGCAGTCCCAACTCCTCGACGGCCTGACGGGCGAATCGATCGCGGTTGCTGCGCGTCGGGCTGAAGACGCGCACCTCCTCGAGCCTCCGTACCTGCATGATCGCTTCGACGTAGGTGCGCGCCATGCCGCCGGACCCCAACAGCCCGAGCGTGCGCGCGTCCGGTCGTGCGAGCACGTCGACGCCGATACCGGCGCTGCCGCCCACCCGCATGTGCTGCAGGTATCCGTCCTGGATCAGCGCGAGCGGTTCACCGTTGCTCGTGGCGTACAGGATGATCATGCCGGAGTAGGTCCCGGGCGCGACGCAGTACTTCTCCTCGGTGCGGCCGTCGGGCCAGGAGACGATGTCGGATTTGAGCCGCGTGGCGAGGACGCCGTAGCTGCGGCATGCCCCCGTCATGCTGCCGAACCGGTAGTAGTCGTGCTCCCCACCGGTCGGTGCGTACAGATCGATCCGGGGGATGTACGCGGCGTCGCCGACGGCCAGGTCGGCGTAGCCCACCCGAAGGGCGCGCAGCGTGGTCGGCATGTCGAGTACCTCACGCACGTCATCGTTCCGTAGCAACAGCATGCAGCGCTCCTTCGGCGACTCGTGACATATGGTTATACCAATCAAGTCTTGAAGGCGAGGTCGTGAAGCGTCGGTATCGAGGTGCGCGGAGGGGGAGCGGGCCGGCCATGGCGCCGTTGCGCGTGCCCGCCTATCGCCGTGTCTGGATGGCGATGACCGTCAGCCATCTCGGCACCTACCTCCAGCTGAGTGCCGCACCGTGGTTGATGCACGAGATGACGCGGTCGCCACTGATGGTCAGCCTGGTGACGTCGGCCCTGCTGCTGCCCAGACTGGTGCTCACCCTGCCGGCCGGCGCGCTCTCGGACGTCATCGACCGCCGCACCATCATGCTGGTGGCCCAGGCGGTCAGCGCGCTGGCCACGGGAAGTCTCGCCGTCGTCGTCGCCATGGGAGCCTTGACGCCGAATTGGTTGCTCGCCTTCACCCTGTTGCTCGGTGTCGGCTCCGCGATCGACAAGCCGTCCCACCAGACCATGGTGCCGGACCTCGTGCCCGCCGCCATGCGTGCGCAGGCGATCACGCTGAATTCCGGCGCGCACCATGCTGCTCGCGTCGTAGGGCCCAGCATCGGCGGGCTGCTCGTCGCGCTCGAGGTGGCCGAACTCGCCTTCGCCGGCAATGCCGTGTCGTTCCTGCTGGTCATGGCCGTGTTGCGGACGTTGCCTCGCGATCGCGAGACCGCAGACGCCCGCCGGGCGGCCGGGAGGAACTCGGCCGCCGAAGGGATTCGGTTCGTCCGCTCGCAACGCGGGCTGCGACGACTGCTCGTCATCACCGCGCTGTTCACCCTCAGCTCAGCGAGCGTGCAGGCGCTGCTGCCATCCGTGGTCGCCGAGGAACTCGGCATCGGGGCTCGCGGGTTCGGCGTGCTGTACGGCATCTTCGGCGCGGGCGCCCTCCTGGCGACGGTGTCCCGCGAACGGATGGCGATGCGGTGGGGCCCCCACATGGTCCCCGTCACCATGGGCATCTTCGGCCTGGGTGCCATGGCCTTCGGCATGGCCGACGGTGCCCTCGCGGCTGGAGCTGCGCTCACACTGACGGGGTTGGCATGGGTCTGGACCATGACCACGCTCAACGCCACCGTCCAGCTGTCGGCGCCGGCGTGGGTGCGCGGCAGAGTCGTCGCGCTGTATGTCCTGGCGGTCGCGATGAAACCCGTCGGCGCCTTCATCAGCGGCACCGTCGCCGAGGTGGTAGGCGCGGGGCGAGCGGTCACGGCCATGTCCATGACCACCGTGCTGCTGGCCCTGGCGGCGGCGCGCATGCACCTCCCCGTGTTGGGCGACAACGCGTCCGACGGATCGGAACCGACCATGTCCGAACACGCCGCGTCGACCTCGGCCAGTGCAGGGCGGTTCCGTTGGCCCGACGTGCCCTTCGCGGGCCGGTCGCTGCCACCCCTGGCGCTGGGCTGTATGAGCATGACCCATCCCGGCAGATCGGAGCGGGACGCTCGCGCAACGCTGCAGCACGCATTCGAAGCCGGCGTCCGGATGTTCGACACGGCCGACCGCTATGGGCGCGGACACAACGAGGTGCTCGTGGGTGAGGCGCTGCGCCACGTCCGCGACGAGGTCGTGATCGCGACCAAGTTCGGTTTCGTCGGCAAGCCAGGTCGCGACGAGCGGGTGGTCGACGGCTCGCCGGCGTACGTCCATGCCGCGTGCGAGGCGAGTCTCACCCGGCTCGGAACCGACCGCATCGATCTCTACTACCTGCACCGCGTCGACCCCGGCGTCCCGGTCGAGGAGACCGTCGGAGCCATGGCCGAACTCGTGACCGCCGGCAAGGTCGTGCAGCTGGGTCTCTCGGAAGTGGATGTGGGCACCTTGGAGCGCGCGAGGTCCGTCCATCCGATCGCCGCGGTCCAGAGCGAGTACAGCCTGACGACACGCGATGTCGAGCGCGGCGTGTTGCCGGCTTGTCTCAGGGGTGGCTCGACGTTCGTCGCCTACAGCCCACTCGGCATCGGTCTTCTCACCGGCCGGTATGGCGCTCCCCGGGAACTGCCGGAAGGCAATCGGCTGGCCCGCGGACCGCGGATGCAGGACGAGCATCGACCGGGCAATCTGCGGCGCGTCGAGGAACTACGCCGTCTCGCGGCTGAGCTCGGCGCGACACCGGCGCAGGTGGCACTGGCCTGGGTGCTCGCGCACGGCGTGGTCGCCCTTCCCGGGAGTTCGCGACGGCAGCTACTCGAAGAGAACCTGGGCGCCCTCGAACTCGAACTCGACGACGACGTGCGCGAACGACTCGACGCGCTCTTTCCACCTGGCTCCATCAGCGGTGCGCGCAAGCCACCACCCGGACTCGCCCTCACCCCGGGTTGAAACACAGCAGGCATTCAGGCGCGCCAGCGCTCATCTGGTATAACTGTCGGACCAATAGACAGGGGTTGCGATGCAGTACCTCGATCCGACGAAGACCGGATTGGTCGTCTTCGACATGCTCGAGTGTTACCGCCCCAAGATCGAGGCCGCCGGGGCCGTCGAACCGATCCGGCGATTGATCCGGTCATGTCGCGACTTCGGGGTCCCCATCTTCTACGCCCGTGCGGACCATCGGCCAGACGGTTCCGATTACAGCCGGGTGGTGACCGACACCGACAGCGAGTTCCGTCCGTACGACGACACCTACCAGCCCGCCCATCGCTTCGCGCACCCGCCCGAGTCGATGGGCGTCCTGGAGGAATTCGCGCCAGAGCCGATGGACTACGACCTACCGAAGCATCGCTGGAACGCGTTCTTCCAGACCCCGCTCGATCTCAGTCTGCGGTCCCGGGGCGTGGACACCGTCCTGCTGGCCGGCGGCTCGACCCATGTCGGTATCGCCAGTACCGCGTTCGGCGCCCGCGACATGGACTACAACGTGGTCATCGTCCGTGACGGGCAAACGGGCTTCGAGCGTCAGCGCGAGTTCTTCCTCGACCACGTGTTTCCACGCATGGCCCGGGTTCGGACCGTGTCCGAGATCCAGGCCATGTGGCGCGACTCCTAGTACCGGGATCGACGGCAAGGGAATGCGATGGCACGGCCCGCAGTACTGCGACACCGCGACTTCAACCTGTACTGGTCTGGAGTGGTGCTCTCCGAGATCGGTACGCGTGGCACGTTCGCGGCGGTGCTCTATCACGTGTACCTCCTGAGCGGCTCGAGTCTTCAGGTCGGATTCGTGGGCCTCGCGCAGGCGGTCGCCCTGCTCGTGCTCTCACCCCTGGGCGGTGCGATCGCCGACCGCCTCGACCGTCGACGGTTGCTGCAGTTGGCGCAGTCGCTGTCGCTGCTTGCCAGCCTCACCCTGGCGGTGGTGACGCTGATCGGTGCGGTCGAGGTGTGGCACATCATCCTCGCGGTGTTGTTCAACACGGCTGCCGGATCGTTCGAGCGGCCGGCGCGTGACGCGCTGATCCCGGCGCTGGTGCCGCGGGAGCAACTCGTGCACGCCTTTGCGCTCCTCAACCCTTCGCGGGAAGTAGCGATCCTGATCGGACCGGCGATCGCGGGCGTCCTCATGGCCGTGTGGGGGCCGGAAGCGATGTACCTGCTGGACGTCGTGACGTACGTGGCGATCATCCTCGCGCTGTTCCTGATCCGGATCCCTCCGGTGGCGGCCACGAAGCCGAGCAAGAACCTCTGGTCGAGCATCGGCGAGGGTGTGCGGTTCGTCCGCGGACGCCCGATCATCCTGCAGCTGATGGCGCTCGATCTGTCGGCGACCGTGTTCGGCGCCTACCGGGTTCTGCTTCCCGCCCTGGCCACCGACGTCCTGGCGGTCGGTGCCACCGGGTACGGGATCCTGAGTGCCGCTCCCTCGGCAGGTGCCCTGATCGGGTCGGCGATCATCTTCCGTATGATGCACCGCCTGCGGGCGGGTCGTGTGGTGTTGGCGGCGACCGTGGCCTACGGAGCCATGGCGGTCGCCCTCGTCTGGGCCGGTCTCCTGCCGGTGACGGTGGCGTTCGTCGCCGCAATCGCGGCCGCCACCGGCCTCGGATTGTTCGACGCGATGGCAACCACCGTGCGGCACGCGGCCGTGCAGCTGGAGACGCCCGACGAGATTCGTGGACGAGTCACGTCCATCTACCAGATGGCTTCGCGAGGTGGCCCGGCGCTCGGCAACCTCAACATCGGCTGGCTCGCCAGCCTGCTCGGCCCGATCGGCGCGCTCACGGTCGGCGGACTCGTGCCGATGGCGGTTTCAGGCGCCCTGTTCGTCACGGGTGGACGCATCCGCGACTACGAGGTCGATGAACCTCACGAGGACGTCGAGGAATCCGCTCCGGACGTGGCGGTCGCGCCGGACGCCCGCCCCGACGTCCCCGAGGAGTGACCTGGGGCCGCCGCGCCGCGAGTACGCGGCGTGGGAATGGGCTTGACATGAAGGCCGAATGGTAGGACCATACGATGGCCGGTCATTCACCGGCACCATCTGGGAGAGGGAGCAGCTTCGTGGGAAGAGGACGAATCCGACCGCTGGTAGCGGCGAGTTTGCTGACCGTGGTATCGATGGTCGCGGCCTGTTCGGCCCCGCCGACGGCGGACGAGACCCAACCCGTCGCCGGTTCCGGTGAGGACGCCGAGGAAGTCGAGACCGTCGACCCGGAGACCGCCGAGGAGGCTGCCGATCCCGACTCGTCGCAGGCCGCCCTCGACGAGGTCACGGCCGAGCTCGAGGGACTCGACCCCGATGCCCGACGCGAGCGCCTGATCGAACTCGCGCTCGAGGAGGGCGGCGAGGTCTCCTTCTACGGCTCGACCAACATCGACGACATCGGCCCGGTGATCGACGCCTTCGAGGAGGACACCGGCGTCAGCATCAGCCACTACCGAGCCGGTGCGTCCACCGTCATGAACCGCATTCTCCAGGAGTCGGATGCAGGCTTTGCCGGATCCGACGTCGTGCAGATCAACGGTCCGGAGATGCTGATCCTCTCCGGGGAGGATCTGTTGCTCACCCTGGACACCCCGATCGCCGACGACATCGTCGAGGCTGGTCGCTTCGACGACTGGCTGGCGCCGTACGTCAACGCCTTCATCGTCGGCTGGAACACCAACCGCGTCAGTCCCGAGGAGGCACCGACCTCGTACGAGGAGGCCTTCACCAATTTCTCCGGCACGCTGGCGATGGACGTCGACGACTTCGACTGGTTCGCCACGCTCGTCGACCAGTACTTCGTCGGAGAACTCGGCATGACGGAGGAAGAGGCGGTCGAGCTGTTCAAGGAAGCCGCCAGCGGCGCTTCGGTCATCCGCGGTCACTCGCTGGGTGCCGAGCTCGTCGTCGCGGGTGAATACGACGTCCACACCTCGCTCTACCACCACCACACCGCACGCCACGCCGACGGTCCGATGGACTGGCAGCCGCCCGTCGAACCGGTGGTCATCCGTCCCAACGGCGTCGGAATCGTCTCCACCACGACGCGACCTGCCGCTTCGCTGCTCCTGGTCGAGTACATGCTCACCGACGGTCAGCAGTTCCTGGCCGACGTCGGTCGCACGCCCGGCAGTACGGCGATCGACGCCGGTCTTCCCGACGACATCCGCACCATCGGCGTCGACCTGCTCAAGCTCGAGGAGGAGCGCGAGAAGTGGGAGGGCCTGTACGAAGAGGTCGTCCGCGCCTCCGGATCCGCCGTCCGCGAGTGATTGACCTCTCGGGGGCGTGCTGCCTCAGGGCGCACGCCCCCGAGACCAACTTCGACCGGGAGAGGTCGGAGACGTAGCTGTCCGGACGCCGAGCGCGTCCTACCCTGGGAGGTCACCGGTGTCACAGGCCCCAATCACGGACCGGCCGGCGCTCGATCCACTGCCGACGGATGGGCCACCGCCGAAGCCGAAACGGATGCGCTTCGACTGGCAGAAGCTCCGCGACCCGAAGACACTCATCATCGTCGCGGTGGTGCTCGTCATCGGGTACCTGTCGCTGGTGCCCCTGCTCTACCTGCTGTGGGGCACGTTCTTCGACTCGACCGGACTCACCGGCGCGGCGTTCGAGCGTGCCTACGGCACGACCGGCCTCGGCGAACTCGTCTACAACTCGATGATCTTCGCCACCGGCGCAACGCTGGTCTCCGTGGTGATGGGCACGCTGCTGGCATTCCTGACCGAGCGCACCGACGTGCCGCTCAAGCGCCTGATCTTCGCAGGATCTCTGATCCCGCTGATCATCCCGGGCATCCTCTACACGATCGCCTGGATCTTCCTGGCCAGCCCACGCATCGGCCTGATCAACCGTTGGCTCGAGCCCTTCTTCGGACCGGGCACCTTCGACGTCTTCACCCTGACCGGCATGATCGTGGTCCAGGGGATGGACAACGCACCCCTGGTGTTCCTGCTGATGGTGGCAGCATTCCGCTCCATGGACCCCTCGCTCGAGGAGTCGGCACTGATGAGCGGTGCCAGCCTGCCGCACGTCTTCCGGAAGGTCACGCTGCCACTGGCCAAGCCCGCCCTGTTCGCGGCCTTCCTCATCATGGCGGTCAAGAACATCGAGGCGTTCGAGACCCCGGCGCTGCTCGGGATGCCCAAGGGCATCTGGGTCTTCACCTCGCGCATCTGGCGCGTGCTGAGCCAGCACCCCGCTGATTATGGCCAGGCGGGCGCCTACTCGATCTCGCTGCTGCTCATCACCTCGGTCGGCATCTACTTCCAGACGCGGTACAGCCGCCGTGGCAAGCAGTTCCAGACCGTGACCGGAAAGGGATTCCGTCCGCGTCCGATGCCCCTGGGGCGTTTTCGTGGTGTGATCGGCGGCGCCCTGCTGTTCTACTTCTTCATCGCCATCGTGCTGCCCGCGTTCATCCTGTTGTACATGTCGACGCAACCCTTCTACCAGGTTCCGTCCTTCGAGACGATGACGAACCTGTCCCTGGACAACTACCGCTACGTCTTCGACCACTCACAGACGATGCGCGCCTTCCGGAACTCCTTCATCCTCGGGATCGGGTCGGCCACGCTGGTGATGTTCGGCACCGCGGTGGCGTCCTGGTTGGTGGTGCGGTCGAAGTTGCCCGGTCGCTGGATGGTCGACAACCTCGCATTCGTCCCCCTCGTCATCCCCGGCCTGGTGCTCGGTGTCGCGCTGCTGTTCGTCTACCTGCGCTTCCCCATCGCCATCTACGGCACGATGTGGATCCTGCTCATCTCGTACGTGACCCGCTACATGCCGTACGGGATGCGCTACGCCTCGACGTCGATGTACCAGATCGGCGGTGAGCTCGAGGAGTCGGCCCAGGTCAGCGGCGCGAGCTGGTGGCAGACCTTCCGGCGCATCAACCTGCCGTTGCTGGTACCGGGGCTGGTCGCCGGATGGATCTACATCGTCATGACCTCGGTGCGCGAATTGTCGAGTTCGATCCTGCTGTACTCGCCGGGTAACGAAGTGCTCGCGGTCATGATCTTCGAGCAGTACGAGAACGGACAGTTCACCGAGTTGGCCGCGCTGGGGACCCTGCTCATCGGCTCGCTCGTCATCTTGGTCTACGCGGCGCAGAGGCTCGGCGCGAACATCGGCGTCAAGTCCTGACGGACGCACCAGAACCGTGTCGAACGTTCCAAGGAGCCAGACAACATGCTCACCATCAACGACCTGGTGAAGTCCTACCCGGGACCGAAGGGCGACAAGGCCAACCGGGTGCTCGCGGTCGACAACGTCTCGATAACGGTCGAGGAGGGGCAGCTGTACACCCTGCTCGGTCCGTCCGGCTGTGGGAAGACCACCACGTTGCGCAGCGTCGCTGGGCTCGAGGACCCCGACTCGGGCAGGATCATCGTCGGAGACCGCACCTTCTACGACTCCGAGAAGCAGGTACAGGTGCCGGCGAACAAGCGCGGCCTCGGCATGGTGTTCCAGTCGTACGCCATCTGGCCCCACATGAACGTCTACGACAACGTCGCCTTCCCGCTGACCGTCGAGAGCCGGAACAAGCGACTGGGCAAGTCGGAGATGACTGAACGGGTCGAACGTGTTCTCGCCGTGGTGCAACTCGATCACCTCGCGGGAAGGCAGGCAACCGACCTCTCCGGTGGGCAACAGCAGCGCCTGGCGCTCGCCCGAGCACTCGTCATGCAGCCACCCTTGCTGCTACTCGACGAGCCGCTGTCGAACCTCGACGCCAAGCTCCGCGAGGAGATGCGCTTCGAACTCAAGCGGCTGCAGCGCGATCTCAACATCACCGCGATCTACGTCACACACGACCAGGTCGAAGCGTTGGCGATGTCCAACGTGATCGCGGTCATGAATGGGGGAGTGATCGAGCAGGTCGGCAGGCCACGCGACGTCTACAACCGGCCGGCATCGAAGTTCGTGGCCGACTTCATCGGCAGCTCCAACTTCTTCGACGGGGTCGTCGGGCGTCGGGTCGACAGCGAGCGTTACACGGTACAGACGGACGAGGGCGAGATCATCGCGACGTCGCAGTATGACCTCGGCCCCGGGGCGAGGGTGACCGTCGCCATCCGTCCCGAACACGTGCAGATCGAGGAAGGCCGCCCCGTCGAGTCGCGACCGGGGGTGTGGGCCGGCAAGGTGACTGCTCGCGCGTTCCTCGGCGACTCTGTGGAACACAAGATCGAGGTGGGCAAGGTCGACCTCCAGGCCCGGTGCCACACCGATCTCAGCATCCCACCGAACACCGAAATCTCCATCGTGCTGCCGCCTGAATGGTGCTCGCTCATCCCCACGAATGAGTAGGCGGCGCCGACAGCATGTCATCCACGGATCCGGACACATCCAAGGTCTCCCCACCGGGCGGCGGGCCGACCTTCGACGGCAAGGTCGCCGTGGTCACCGGTGCCGGTCGGAACGTCGGTCAGGCAATTGCGGAACGTTTCGTGGCCGCCGGTGCCAACGTCGTGATCGCCGAACGGGACTCCAGCCGGGGTTCGCAGCTCGCCCGCCAGTTGAACGATCACCGCGCCGGTGCGGCGCGATTCATCCCTACGGACGTCGCTGACGAGCACTCCGTGGCCGCCATGGTCGAGGCGAGCCTTGCGGCCTTCGGAAGCATCGACGTTCTGGTCAACAACGTGGCGGCAACCGACCGCGGACACACGGTGCTCGACCTCGATCTCGACGTCTGGAACGACGTCCTCAGGGTGACGCTCACGAGCGCCTACCTGTGCACCAAACACGTGGGCGCGGCGATGAAGGCCCGCGGCGGAGGATGCATCGTCAACATCGGGTCGACCTCAGCGCACGTCGGACGCGGAAATGCCGTGGCCTACGGTGTCGCAAAGGCCGGTCTCATGGCGCTGACCCGCTCCTGTGCCGCGCAACTGGGCCAGTTCGGCGTCAGGGTGAACACCGTCAGTCCGAACAAGGTGGGTTCACCCGTCGGGGAGGATCAGGAACCGGTGGATCGGCAACGCGACAATGCACTCGGTCGCGGGGCAACTCCGGACGACATCGCCGGCGCCGTCCTCTTCATGGCCTCCGAATCCGCAGGTTTCGTCACCGGCGCCGAGTTGCTGGTGGACGGAGGGGCGCTGCTTCGGAGCGGTTCCGCGTAGGGCGATCGAGCACCGGTCAACGGTTGGCCTGGACGGCGCGGCCGAGCAACCGTTCCGTACCGTCCGCAGCGGTACGTCCGCGGAGCAGGTGCGCGATGAGGGTGAGTCGCGCCCGGTCCGCATCCCCGGCTTCCAGTGCGTCGACGATCTCGGTGTGCTCCTCGACCGTCTTCTTGTGTGCGTTCCTACGCACCTCTTTCGACCGCATGGCACCCATGGCCAGGGGGCCGGAGAACGACTCGGAGAGCATGCTGATGGCGGGATTGTGCGCGGCTTCGGCGAGGCGGCTGTGGAATGCCATGGACAGCTGCGTGTCGTAGCCGCCGGTCCGCAGCTTGCGCTTCGACTCCACGCACATCTGCCGGAGGTCTGCGATGTCCTCGTCGGTGATGCGTTCCACCACCAGGGCGAAGATCCCGAGTTCGATGACCAGGCGCACTTCGGCGATCTGCTCCGGTTCGAAGCTGCGCATCACCAGCATGTTGGACAGCGTTTCCCCGATCACGTCCGGCGTCGGCGTCGTGACGAACGCGCCGCCGGCCGACCCGACCCGGATCTCCACCAGCCCCATGACCTCGAGCACGCGCAAGGCGTCGCGGACCGTCACCCGGCTGACACCGAAGGTGCTGACCAGTTCGCGCTCGGCCGGCAGGCGGTCACCCGGACGCAGTTGCCCCTTTCGAATCAGGTCGGAGATCTGGTTGACGATCTGACCCGACATGCGGCCGCCCGTGACGGGCGTGAGAAAGGAGGACACGGACACAGTGATGCTCCGGTGGCGTTTCCGACACACTACTTGTTCGCGATCCGACCCTGCCTCACCCCATCCCGTCAGCCCGGGGGGTGCGTCGTGCCGGTTTCTCACTCCGGATTCGTTGCGCCGTTCGGCCGAGGTGCTGGCGCATGACGCGTTTGGCGCCGCGAACGTCACCGTCGGCGATCGCCGCCACGAGGCGTCGGTGCTCGTGGACACCCGGGTCGCCCATGTGCGGATCGATCGCCTTCGCCTTGACCAGCGAGCGCAGCATCGGTTCCTGGAAGGCCTCGGTCACCAGGCTGATGGCGACATTGTGACTGCTCTGCGCCAAGCGGATGTGAAACTCCGCGGAGAGTGCGACGTCGAACGTGCCTTGGCGTAGGGCGTGCTCCGACCGGTCGCAGATCTCCGTGAGTGCCGCCAGGTCGTCGCTTGTGGCGCGCTCGCACACGAGCTTCAACGCACCGAGTTCGAACACCATCCGCGCTTCGGTGATGTCGGCAGGGGAGACCTGCGACATCATGAGCAGGTTGGCGAGTCCCTCGCTGACGTGGTCGGGTTCGGGGGCGGTGACGAAGGCGCCTCCGTGCGCTCCGACCCGGATCGCCACCAGGCCGTTGGCTTCCAGCACCCGTAAGGCGTCTCGCACCGTCACCCGGCTGACGCCCAGCTGGGCGGCGAGTTCGCGCTCCGGGGGTAGCCGGTCACCCGGGCTCAACTGCCCCGACTGCAGGGCGGCATGGATCTGTGCGACCACGTCCGCCGAGGCACGCCCCGTCGACACCTTCGTGAACAGTTCGGTCGTCACCGGTGCACTCATCAGCCCCAGCCCTCTGGTCAAATGGTCCGACATTATGGTAGCTTGCCATGAGCACGCAGCCGAGCAAGGCAGTCGAGCAAGGGAGTGTCGTCATGGGTAAGAAGGGTCGGACGTTTGTCCGCGGTCTCGTTTCCGAGAAGTACGGTCTCGGCGAATTCCGCCGGGAACAGCTCGACAACGAGCGCGTACGCAACGACACGGTCGTCGTCGACGACGCCAGTGTGGGCCACTCGGGTGATTCGGCCGACTCGCGGACCTGGTGGAGGATCGGCCCGGGGGACGAGGAATTTCTGACCCAGACGATCCAGGTGCACTTCGTCGAACTGCCTCCGCACTCCTCCAATCACGGTCACGGCCACCAGAACGAAGCCGTGTTCTACATCCTCGAAGGTAAGGGATACGAGGAACACGATGGCAAGCAGTACCGGTGGGAAAAGGACGACCTCGTCGTCGTCCACACCGACTCGGTCCATCGCCACTTCAACGACAGCGACGAGAAGGCTGTCGCCCTGGTCATGAAGGCGAAGTCCACCTGGATGTTCATGGGGCTGATCCAGCAGGCGAAGAGCGGGCCGAAGGGCGCCCCCGACCCCGCGCCGGTGCCCGATGAGGACCGCTTCGGTCCTCGCGAGGAGTGGTCGCAGATCTGGACCCCTGGCGTGCTGGACCTCAACAAGGTGGTCAAGCCAGAGCACACCAAGTGGGAGACGACGCGCGACGGGCGCGTTCGCAAGCTCTCCGAGCCGGGCATGGACGTCCGCTGCCACAGCGTCGACGTCTATCAGCAGGAGATCGCCGCCGGCAGCCGCTCGGCGAAGCACTGGCACATGGCCGACGAGGTGATCTACATCCAGGAGGGCAGTGGCTACAGCCTGCACTGGGAGGTCGAGGCCGAGATCGCCGACAAGTACTACGCACGTATCGCCAAGGTGCCGACGCGCCACGAGTTCACGGCTGGCGACACCGTCTACATCCCGCAGAACACCATCCACCAGCACTTCGCTGCCGACGGCACGCCCGTGAGCTTGCTCTCGGTGCAGAACCGACTGTTCCGCTACCTCGGGTACGACCAGGTCGCCTACCTCGAGGATGCTCCCGAGTACACGGCCGCCCAACAGCAGCAGTCGGTGCCGGCCGGCGTCTGAACGCCACAGGCCCGCGTCATGATGGCGCCGGTGGACACGGTCCACCGGCGCCATCCGCATGCTCGGGCGGATTCATCGCAAGAACAGCACGAACCGATCGTGGAGACGGAGCGACTGCGCGTCGGCCAGTGCCGCGAGCCCGCGGTGGCGGGGGGTCTCGGCCGGCGCCTCATGCGCTTCCGGCGCCGTGGGCATTGGCGGCAGCTGCAGGGGACGGATCTCACGGCGGCCGTGCGGAGCGAACGTACGTTTGACGGACGTGGTCATGCAGAGACGCCTTTACGGGAGAAGGTGTGTCCGGCGAGCGTTGTGCGGCTCGCGGCGGCGCGCTTGCAGAAGTGCGCGCTCGTGAAGATTTTCTCAATCTACCACTCGGCACGCCGGCGTGCAGCCGGCCGCTGGTGCCCTCTGGGCGCTGCGAACCGTCCGCCCCGGCTCTCTGCGGCTCAGGTCAGCCGATGAGTAGCTGGACCCCTGACCAAAGGCCCCCCACGAGCACGGCTCCGAGGACGAGCAGGACCGGGCTGGCGTTGCGCCACGCCACCAACGCGGCGATGACGATCACGGCCGACACTTCGGCGATCCCGAGTCGCATCGGCTTGGCCGTTCCCCACGCGGCGGCGGCGATGAGGGCGGCGAGCACGAATCCCGAGGACGGTGTGACGAGTCGGACCAGTCGTTGCAGTCGCGCGGCCGCGTAGCTCACCCCGGCCGCTCCGAGGCAGGTTGGCAGAGCCAATCCGGCGACGGCGATGATGGCCCCAGGGACTCCGGCGAGGTAATACCCCACGCCGGCGATGAACCCGGCCTTCGGGCCCGGCGTGAGGTGACTGAACGCCAGCGCCATGGAGAATCCGCCGGGGCTGAGCAGGCCTGACTCCACCCACTGCGCCTGCACCACGGGAATCTGGCCGTTGCCGCCTCCGAACGAGAACAGGCTCGACAGCGCGACGAAGAAGAAGATCTCGAACAGGGGCACGCTAGCCGTCATCGGAACGCTCCACGGGCTCACTGCTCGCTGCCGCGGGGCGTATGAATGCGGCGCCGACGCCGAATCCGACGAACGCCGCGACGATCAGCGGCACCCCAGCCACGATGGTGCCGAAAATGACGATGCTCAGGGCCACGCCGACGGTGCGTTGCCGCTTCGGCAGGCGTCCACTTCGAAGTTGGTGATACGCGTTGCCGAACAGCAGCCCCACTATCGCCGTGCCGACCGCGGTGTTCAGCGGTGCCAGAGCACCTTCCAGCAACTCCGGCCGCACCAGTGCGGCGCCCGCCACGACCATCGAGGCTCCCGGAGCGATGAGGCCGACGATCGCGCTGGCGGCGCCGGACCAACCATGCATCTTGAAGCCGACGAGTCCGCCCAGCGAGAGGAACTTCGGGGCGGGAATGAGGGTCGAGACGACCAGCAAACCTTGGAGTTCGTCACGGGTGAGCCATTGACGATGGGTTACGAGGTCGGCTTCGAGCTTGTGTGTTGCCGCCCACATGCCGCCGAACGTGGTGGCGCCGATGCCGAGAAAGGCCACGAGAATGCGCAGATTGCCCACCTTTCGGGCCATACCAGGCATGCGGCTTCTCCGAGACGATATGGTCAATGGTTATACCATCGAGAAGGTGGGCAGGCGACGTGACCCTCATCATCGACAACGACGCCGTGGAACAGGTGCTCGGCATGGGTGCATGCATCGAGGCCCTCGACACGGCGTTCCGTGCCTACGCCAGCGGTGGCGCGGTCAATCGGCCGAGGTCGCACACCTACACCGACCTGGGCGACGGACATCACTATCTCTTCAAGTCCATGGATGGGGCGATTGCCGACCTGGGCGTGCACGCCATCCGGCTCTCGTCGGACCTCACGCATGAGTTCGAGCGCGGCGGCCGTCGACGCAGGACGAAGATCCCTGCGGCGCCGGGCGGCCGTTACGTCGGGATGGTGTTGCTGTTCGACATCGCCACGCTCGTTCCGTTGGCCATCATCCAGGACGGTTACCTCCAACGGATGCGTGTGGGTGCCACGAGCGCGCTCGCGGCGCGCCACCTCGCTGCTCCCCGCGCGCGCCGAGTGGGCCTGATCGGTACGGGTTGGCAAGCGGGGGCACAACTGCTCGGCCTCCACGAACGAGGCGACATCACCGACTACCGCGTCTACAGCCCGAACGAGACCCGCTGTCGCTCGTTCTGTGAGGAGTTCACGGCGCGGTTGGGCGTGGAGGTGCGGCCGGTTCGTTCCGCCCGAGACGCGGTGGAGGGGGCTGACATCGTCGCTCTGGCCACCAACTCCCACGATCCGGTGATCGATGCGACCTGGCTTCAACCGGGGCAGCATGTGGGCTCCGTCCAGGGAGGTGAACTCGATGACGCCACGCTCGAACGCGCCGATGTCATCGGCGTGCGCAGCCGGGAGGAAGCCACCTTCCACTACGCGACCGGACACGCACCCGTCGAGGCGGCGAACCGAAAACGACCGGCCGAGCACATTCGCGCCAAGATGGTCGAACTCGGTGACGTCGTCACCGGTCGGGCGGGGCGGACGGCGCCTGAGCAACTCACCCTGTTCACGGGTGGCGGCACCGGCGCGAGCTCGGGACTGGGCATCCAGTTCACCGCCGTCGCACATGCGGTCTACGAGGCGGTCTGTGCGGCCGGGGGCGGACGGGAGGTTCCGACCGAATGGTTCACCCAGGTCTACAAACCCTGAGCGAACTCGCGGCGACGAGGTGTCGTGGAGCGGGTGAAGGGAATCGAACCCTCATCACCAGTTTGGAAGACTGGAGCTCTAGCCATTGAGCTACACCCGCGAGGCGTCCGGGAGGGTAGCGAACACGACGGGCGTGTCCGGATGCCGGCGGGTGGCGGCAGTGGACACCGCCGCGGGTGACCACGGCCTTCTATGGTCGGCCGGGCCAACATGCGCCGAACCCGTGAGGAAATCCATGACCACCGTTGCCGACCGGCTTCGCATCGTGCCCGAGTTCACGTCCGAGGATCGCGGCCGACTCGTGGACATCCTGTCCGGCAAGCTCGATCGCCGGTTTAAGCGGTGGGACCCCCAGCAGGTCGAACTCGAGATCTCGGCAAAGGGGCGCGACACCGACCAGCAACGGGTGGTCCTCGAGTGCTGGATCAGCGGCCTGCCGAAACTGGTGGCGACATCGGCCGAGGCTCGACTCGATGACGCCATTGCCGAGGTGCGAGACGACCTCTTCCGGCAGATCGACAAGCACGTGACCAAGCAGGAGGGCTCGCGCCGGCGGTGAGCCCCCATTCAGCTGCGTCAGGGGCAACCGAGCGCGTGAGGTCTCCGTACGGGTGGCCCTCTCCGGCACCGGCGGCACGCTGATCGATGGGGCCTGTCCGCGTCGGGACGCATCGTGTCGGAGGACCGTGTCCTCCATGCCTGCCACACCCTCTCGGCACGCTGGAGCCCCATTGCATGCGCGTCATCGCTGGGTGTGGGCGCAGCCGCCGGGCTAATGGTTTGACCTTATCGCTCGTTCGTGCTTGCGTAGCTCGGGGATCGCGCCGTCGGCACCTGCGGGATCCCCGATCGTCACTCGTGCGTGCCGAGGGAGTGGTCGACATGGGCGAAGGCGAAAGCGGCTCCAAGAAGTACCCCCGCGAGTACGGGTCCGACGTGATGGTCGACGCCATGCAGGCCTACGGCCTGAAGTACGCCGCCATGAACCCGGGCGCGACCTTCCGCGGCTTGCACGACTCGATCGTCAACTACGGCGGAAACTCGCCCGAACTCATCGAATGTCCCCACGAGAAGATCGCCGTGAGTCTCGCGCACGGATATGCCAAGGCGTCCGGCGAACCCATGGCGGTCATCCTCCACAACGTGGTCGGCCTGCTCCAAGGAACCATGGGCATCTACTACGCGTACGTCGACCGCGTGCCCGTCATCGTCTTCGGCGGTACGGGACCCATGGCGTACGAGCGCCGCCGGCCCAACATCGACTGGATCCACACGGCGAACGTCCAAGGCAACGTGGTCCGCGACTACACGAAGTGGGACGAGCAACCGACGAGCATCCATTCCGTCCACGAGACCGTCGCTCGCGGCTACCGCGTCGCGGTCAGCGAGCCCGCCGGGCCGGTGTACCTGACCCTCGACGCCGGTCTCCAGGAGGACCGACTCGAGGAGGACATCGAGCCCCTGGACGTCACGCGTTACAAGGTCCCGTCCCGGATCGGCCCCGATCCCGCTGCCTTGCGGGAGCTGGCCGAGGTGCTGGTTGCGGCAGAACGCCCGATCATGGTGACGGGCTACGCCGGCCGTGATCCCGACGCGTTCCACCAGCTCGTCGAACTCGCGGAGCTGCTCGGGATCGGGGTCATCGACACCAACTGGCGCCTCAACTTCCCCAATCGGCACCCGTTGAACATCACCGAGTCCGACGCGCTCTCGTCAGCCGACGTCGTCTTCTTCGTCGACGTCAAGGACATGGGAAAGCCGACGCAGGAGCTCGACAAGACCACGCGGCGCGTGACGTCGCAGATTCCCGAGGATGCAAAGATCCTCGACCTCGGGTTCCACGACATCGAGCTGTCCGCCTGGCTGCACGACTTCGCCCAACTTCACGCCACCGACGTGCAGGTGACGGCGGACACGGTCGTTGCACTACCCCAGTTGCTGGCGCTCTGTCGCGAACTGGAGGCGGCGGAACCGGAGCGACGAGACGCCCGCGAGGCGCGCCGACAGGAACTCGGACGGATCCACGATGAACTGTGGGAGGGCTGGCGAGCGACGGCGGCGGCGAACTGGGACGCCTCTCCGGTCAGCACGCCCAGGTTCACCTCGGAGGTGTGGGAGGTCATCAAGGACTACGACTGGGTTCTCACCGCCGGCACGGTGAAGAACTGGGCGCTCCGGATCTGGGACTTCGACGAGCCGTACCGCCACCCCGGGCGGGAACTCGGCACCGCGACGCAGATCTCGATGTCGCTCGGGGTCGCGCTCGCGCACAAGGGGTCCGGGAGATTGGTCGTCGACCTCCAACCGGACGGCGACCTCATGTTCGACCCGGGCGCCCTCTGGGTCGCCTCTTACTACAAGCTGCCGATGCTGGTCGTGATGTTCAACAACCGCGCGTACTACAACGACTGGGAGCACCAGGAACGGATGGCTCGTGCGCGCGGGACCGACCTCGACCTGGCCTACCTGGGCATGGAGATCGACAACCCGGCACCAGATTTCGCCGCCATTGCGAAGGCATTCGGTTGGCACGCCGAGGGACCGATCGACGATCCCGACCAGGTCCAGGAGGCCGTACGACGAGCCGCGGAATACGTGACCGAGACCGGGCTTCCCGCCCTCGTCGACGTGGTGTGCCAGTACCGCTGAACTCAGGCGGTCGCGGGGGTCCCGCGGGCCTTCAACCAGCCGTAGTAGGCGAAGAACACGATCGGTATGCCGAGCCCGGCGAGCAGGAAGGTCGCCTCGTAGCCGAACGCGTCCACCGAGAACCCCCCCAGGACCGGGCCGACGATCTTGCCGATGTCGAGACCGGACATGTAGACGCCGGACGCGGCTCCGCGCCGCCTCTGTGCACCGGCCGACGCGTCCATGACCAGGGCGGCTGACGCTACGCGCAGGATGGCCCGACTCGCACCGATGCCAATCCATGCCGCGGCCAGGACGGCGAACAGTCGCGAGATCGTCAGGGCCGCCGTTGCCAGCCCCCCGAGCAGCACCATCCAGGGCAACAACCGACGGTACGGCACACGCCTGAAGAGGGCGGGTGTCGCGAACCGGAGCGCCGAACTGACGGCCGAGCTCGTCCCCGACAACGAGCCGACCTGCGTGAGGCTGAGCCCGATCGCAAGTCCGTACAGCGGGAAGTACGCATGCAACACGCCACTGAGGAGGTTGATGTGGAGCGCGCAGAAGAACGCGAGCAGTACGAACGGGCTCAGGCGGCCGAGCGCCCGGACTCCTCGGGGACGGCGAGGGGCCGCAGCGGCCGGGGGTGTGTCGTGCACGTCGTCAGTGATGTGCCAGGCCGCTGCCGCCAGGCCGGCGGCCGCCACGACCGGCAGGACCGCCAGGACGGAAATGGCGCGGGGGATGCCGAGCGTGTCGCCGGCGAAGCCCCCGAGAAAGCTCGATATGGCGTACCCCGCGCCGATGCAGCCCGTGTACCACCCCATCAGCACACCAGCGTCGCTGGCAGGTCGAAGTTCCATCACGGCGGCCAGGCCGCCGGTCGACGCGATCGCGAAGCCGATGCCGTTAGTGGCCGTCGCGGCGGCGAGCACCCCGGCGGACGAGCTGTTCGCAAGGACGACGAATGACAGCGACTGGAGTAGGCAGCCCCCTGGCACCAGGTAGCGGATCCGGTCGGCGCGATACACCGCGCCGGTGACGAAGCGGAAGAACAACGCGCCGACGCTGTAGGCGGCGACGATCGGGCCGATCCTGGTGGTGGTGATGCCCTGCCCCTGCAGGTGTGGAGCGATCAGGATCTGGATGCTGCCGTCGCCGATCGTGAACACCATCGAGGCGAGAAACAGCACGACGAGTGGCCGGCGTGCGCGGCCAGCCACCATGCCACCCCGAACCGGCCCTGCCCGCTCGTCCTCGCCGATGATTCCCCCAAGCTCGCGCGTAGGGTGCCGGGCGGCCCGTGTGCGAGCGACCGGACCTCGTGCGCACGACGTCCTTCGGCCTCGTGGTCGGGGTGGCCGGATTCGAACCGACGGCCTCCTGCTCCCAAAGCAGGCGCGCTACCAAGCTGCGCCACACCCCGTGGCGCGCGGAGCCTACCGCCGACCGGCGACGTGGCAGCACGCTGCCGCCGGAGTGGAATGGACAGTTCGCGCTCCAGATGGAACCATTCGGGTCCCGACCGGTCGCGGCCGGCGCACCCGCCTGCCGCGGTGCCTGCTCGTCCAACGAGGCACCGCCGGCTCCCGCACCACGTTGCCAGGCACGGGGATCCCGACCGCGCCGCACAGGACGTCGGCGGCGCTCGAAGCACGAGCGCCCCGGTGTCGTCGGCCCGAATGCAGACGAAAGCCACCCATCGTGAAGACGTCCGTCGAAACCCTCGACCCCGTGAAGGTCAAGCTGACCGTCGAGGTCGAGCCGAAGCGCGTGAAGCAGGCGTTCGACCGCGCCGCCCGTGAGCTCGCCAAGCAGGTCAACCTGCCCGGCTTCAGGCCGGGCAAGGCGCCGCGCCGCCTGATCGAGCAGCGCTTCGGCGAGGGCGTCATCGCCCAGACCGCGATGGAGGGCGCGCTGTCGGACTACTACGTCGAGGCGCTGCGCACCGAGGAGATCGACGCGGTCAGCCAGCCCGAGGTCGACGTCGAGCACTTCGACGAGACCGAGGGATGCACGTTCACCGCCACGATCGAGGTGCGCCCGAGCTTCGACGCCCCCGAGCCCGACGGCATCAACGTCAGCTTCCCCGAGTGGGACGTCGAGGACGAGGACGTCGCCACCCAGCTCGAGCAGCTGCGCGAGCGCTTCGCCGAGGTCGACGAGGTCGAGCGTGCCGCCGCCTCGGGCGACATGGTGACCCTGGACCTGCGGGTCGAGGTCGACGGGACCGACCTCGAGTCCGGCCGGGTCGAGGACGCGCTCTACGAGATCGGGTCGCAGGGCGTCACCCCCAAGCTCGACGACGAATTGATCGGCAAGAGCGCCGGCGACGAGTTCTCCTACGAGGACGCGCTGCCCGAGGAGTTCCCCGAGCACGGCGGCGAGCAGGCCACGTTCTTCGTCACCGTCAAGGACGTGCGCGAGAAGACCCTGCCGGAGCTCGACGACGACTTCGCCCAGACGGCCTCGGGCTTCGACACCCTCGACGAGCTGAAGCAGGACCTGCGCAACTCGCTGCTGCGCCGCAAGGTCGAGGAGGCGCAGCACGAGCTGCGCGGCCGCATCCTCGAGGCCTACCTCGCCCGCGTGGACGTGCCGCTGCCGCCCTCGATGGTCGAGGCCGACAAG
This sequence comes from Egicoccus sp. AB-alg6-2, assembly GCF_041821025.1. NCBI lineage: Bacteria > Bacillati > Actinomycetota > Nitriliruptoria > Egicoccales > Egicoccaceae > Egicoccus > Egicoccus sp. AB-alg6-2. The sequence continues at coordinate 113,039 of NZ_JBGUAY010000007.1, forward strand.
CAGGGGCGGATCCACCAGCTCGAACACCAGGCCGAACGGTTTGGCATCGAGGTCGACCAGCTGTTCGCGATGGAGGGCAGCTCACGCGAGGAGTTCGAGGCCAACGCCCAGACGCAGGCGGAGGAGACCGTCAAGGCCCAGCTGGTCCTCGACGCGCTCGCGAGCCGCCTCGACCTCGACCTGCAGCCCGGTGACATCGACCAGGAGATCGTGCGGCACGCCCAGTCCAACGGCGTCTCCCCGCAGGAGATCGCCCAGGTCATCCAACAGCAGGGCAGCCTGCCGGCGCTGGTCGGCGACATCCTGCGGCGCAAGACCATCGACCACATCGTCGCCGCCGCCGACATCGACGGTGGTCCGTCCGATGAGGTGCTGATCGAGCTGGGGCTGCTCGACGACCCGGCCGCCGCCGAAGCGGACGCCGCCGCAGCAGACGTCGACGCCGAGGCGGACGCTGGAGCCGACGCCGAGCCGACCGAGGACTGACCTCCACGCAACACGACGGGCGCCCGCCATCTCGGCGGGCGCCCGTCGTCGTTTCGCGGGTCGCGGTCAGCCGTCGTCGCCCTCGCCCCCATCGGTGTCGGGTCCGGCCGGCTCGTCGCCGGTCGGTTCCTCGCCGAGGCCCTCCTCGGGCATCATCGGCTGTGGCGCGGGCGGCTCGCTGTCGGGATCGATCCCGGCACCCTCGAGCATCAGGTCGGCGATCGACTCGTCGAAGCTGTCGCTCGGTGCGGCGTAGTTGAACAGCGCGATCCGGCCGTCGCCGTTGTCGGCGAGGATCAGGTCGAGCCAGAACTCGGGCTGGTCGGGCAGGGCGACGTCCTCGAACCGCAGGCGGTGGGCCTGCTCGGCGCCCTCGATCTCGATCGCCTCGTCGACGGTCGGCGCGATGTCGGCGTCGAGCTGTTCGAACTGCGTGCGCTGCATCTCGAGCAGGTCGTCGAACTCGACCTCCTCCTGCTCGCTCAGGGCGCTGGCGTCGACGGCCTGCGCTGCGAGCTGCTGGCTCGCGTCGTCGTCCGAGACGGCCACCACCAGCCCCTGCAGCAACGCGATCTCGTCGACGCTCCAGCCGTCGGGGAGGGGGAGCACGACGCCCTGTCCCCGGAACTCGCCGTCGGTGATGAACTCCTCGGGGTCGGGCAGATCGGGTTGTGCGGCCGGGTCGTCCGGTGAGGGATCGGCGGTCGTCGCGTCCTCGTCGGTCCCGGGAGCCGCCTCGGGATCGCTCTCGTCGGCGGCGCCGCCGCAGGCGGCGAGCAGCACCGCGGCGGCGGCCGCGGCGGTTGCTTGTCGAAGTCGCACGGATGCTCCTGAAGATGGGCAGGCAGAAGAAACGGGTCGGTCCTCCACCGCGACGGTAGGGGCCCCGCGGTCGGGCACGGTGCGCCGCTCGTCCGATCGGCCGGGGCAGCGGCCACGTCGCGACCGCGGCCGGATCCCCATGAGGCACACGGACGCAACCCCGCGGAAGCCCCGGACCGCACGGGTACAGTCGCCGGCCAGCATCGCCCCACGGGGGCGGACCCGCCCAACCTCGTCCGCGAGGCGGCCGACGTAGCGAGAGGAACCGCGGTGGACTTCATCCAAGCGACGCCGTCGCCGACCAACTACCTGGTCCCGACCGTCATCGAGCAGACCAACCGCGGCGAGCGCGCGTTCGACATCTACTCGCGCCTGCTGCAGCAGCGGATCATCTTCCTCGGCACGCCGGTCAACGACGAGATCGCCAACGTCATCATGGCCCAGCTGCTGCACCTCGAGTCCGAGGACCCGGAGAAGGACATCGCGCTTTACATCAACTCCCCGGGCGGATCGATCACGGCGCTGTTCGCCATCTACGACACGATGGAGTTCATCAAGCCCGACGTGCAGACCATCTGCATGGGTCAGGCGGCCTCCGCCGCCGCCGTGCTGCTCGCCGCTGGAACGCCGGGCAAGCGGCTCGCGCTGCCCCACGCCCGCGTGCTGCTCCACCAGCCCTCCGGCGGTGCCGAGGGCCAGTCGGTCGACATCGAGATCCAGGCGCGCGAGATCCTGCGCATGCGCGACCTGCTCAACGAGATCCTGGCCGAGAAGACCGGCAAGACCGCCGAGCAGATCAACCTCGACACCGACCGCGACTTCATCCTCGACGCGCAGGCCGCCAAGGACTACGGCATCGTCGACGACATCATCGCGACCCGGAAGGCCCAGGAACGCGCCGTCCGCTGAGTCGACCCGGGTGCGCGGCCAGCCGACCGCCGGTGCGTACCGCCACGGCCTGACAGCACGCGACGACGACGGTCGTTACCATCGCCGACGAGCGGTGGGCGCCGGTCGGGGGAAGCCGACGGTGCGGGCGATCTGCTCGCGTTCCGCTCGAGACACGGAGGGCCGCGATGGCGAAGTTCGGCGAGGGAGATGCCCTCCTGAAGTGCTCCTTCTGCGGCAAGTCGCAGAAGCAGGTCAAGAAGCTCATCGCCGGACCGAGCGTCTACATCTGTGACGAGTGCATCGACCTGTGCAACGAGATCATCGAGGAGGAGCTCGCCGAGCCGGCCGACCTCCAACTCGACGAGCTGCCCAAGCCCAAGGAGATCTACTCGTTCCTCAACGAGTACGTGGTCGGGCAGGACGCCGCCAAGAAGACCCTCGCGGTCGCCGTCTACAACCACTACAAGCGCATCCAGGTCGGTTCGGCCAGCGCGGGCGGCGAGGACGTCGAGCTGCAGAAGTCCAACATCCTGCTGCTCGGTCCCACCGGCTCGGGCAAGACGCTGCTGGCCCAGACGCTGGCCAAGCTGCTCAACGTCCCGTTCGCGATCGCCGACGCCACGGCGCTGACCGAGGCCGGCTACGTCGGTGAGGACGTCGAAAACATCCTGCTCAAGCTGATCCAGGCGGCCGACTTCGACGTCAAGAAGGCCGAGACGGGCATCATCTACATCGACGAGGTCGACAAGATCGCCCGCAAGTCCGACAACCCGTCGATCACCCGTGACGTGTCGGGCGAAGGCGTGCAGCAGGCGCTGCTCAAGATCCTCGAGGGGACCGTCGCAAGCGTCCCGCCCCAGGGGGGACGCAAGCACCCGCACCAGGAATTCATCCAGATCGACACGGCCAACATCCTGTTCATCTGCGGCGGGGCGTTCGCCGGCCTCGAGCAGGTCGTCGAACAGCGGCAGGGCCGTCGTGGGGTCGGGTTCGGTGCCGAGGTGGCCGCCTCGCGCGGCGACGACCTGGCCCAGCTGTTGCGCAACGTCCTACCCGAGGACCTGGTGCGCTACGGGCTGATCCCCGAGTTCATCGGCCGCCTCCCGATCGTGTCGTCGGTCGAACCGTTGGAGCGCGACGCGCTGGTCGACATCCTGACCGGGCCGCGTAATGCCCTGACCAAGCAGTACCGCAAGTTCTTTGAGTACGACGGGGTCGAGCTCGAATTCGAGGAGGACGCCCTGGGCGAGATCGCCGACCTGGCGATCCTGCGTCAGACCGGCGCCCGCGGCCTGCGCGCCATCCTCGAGGAAGTCCTGCTCAACACCATGTACGAGCTGCCCTCGCGCGAGGACGTCAGTCGGTGCGTGATCACCGCCGAGACCGTCCGCGAGAAGGTCAATCCGACCCTGGTGCCGCACAGCAAGCTGCGCAAGCTCGAAGAGCCCCAGGAACGTTCCGCCTGAGCGGCTCGTTCGACCGGCGCGGGTAGCGTCGTGGCATGGATGCCGTCACGCGCGAGGACGTCGGGGCCGCGGCCGAACGCATCGCCGGCGCGGTGCGACGGACGCCGGTGCTGACCCTGGAGCCCGATGCCCTCGGCATCGGGGTGCGGCTGCACGCCAAGCTCGACCTCTTGCAGCCGACCGGTTCGTTCAAGGTCCGTGGCGCGATGTCGTTGTTGACCGGCGCCGACGTGCCCGAGGCCGGGGTCGTCGCCGCCTCGGGGGGCAACTTCGGGCTCGCGGTCGCGTGGGCGGCGCGTCGGCTCGGCCACCGCGCCGCCGTCTTCGTGCCCGAATCGTCCCCACCCGCCAAGCTGCGACCGCTGGCCGAGCTCGGGGCCGACGTCCACGTCGTTCCCGGCTACTACGCCGAGGCGTTGGCCGCCGCGGACGCCCACGTCGCGGCCACCGGCGCGCTGTCTGCCCACGCCTACGACCAGCCCGAGGTCGTCGCAGGGCAGGGCACCGCCACGGCGGAGCTGCTGGCGGATGCTCCCGGCCTCGACACGTTGCTCGTGGCGGTCGGTGGTGGTGGGCTGATCGCCGGCGCCGCCGCCTGGGTGACCGACGAGATCCGACTCGTCGGCGTGGAGACCGACGGCACGCCGGCGATGCATGCCGCCAGGGCCGCCGGTCGTCCCGTCGACGTCGAGGTCGGCGGTCTGGCCGCGTCGTCGCTCGGTGCGCGCCGCCTCGGCGCGCTGGCCTGGGCGGCGCAGCCGTGGGTCGACGACGCCCTGCTCGTCTCGGACGCCGAGGTCGTACAGGCCCAACGACGCCTGTGGGCAGCCGCCCGCCTGGCGGCCGAGCCGGGCGGGGCGGTCGCACTCGCCGCGCTGACCTCGGGCCGCTACCGCCCGCGACCCGGTGAGCGGGTCGGCGTGCTGGTCTGTGGCGGCAACGTGGATCCGGCCACCGTGGTGGATGCGGCGGATCCCTCAGCACCGTCTGGGGGCTGACCCCCCTGCCGCTCGCGGGCGCAGGAAGGGATGCTGGCCGAACCCGACCCCGTGCAGCGAGGAGTCCGAATGTCCGACCTCGACACCAGCGTGCGTGCCTGGCACCGGGCCGGTCTCATCAGCGAGCAGCAGGTGTCCGCCATTCTCGCCTTCGAAGCGTCCGACGCGGACGGCACGAACCCGATGTCGGGGAAGGAACGCCGCGGACTCGCCTCCGAGGCGCTCGGGTACGTCGGCGCCGCGTTGGCGCTGGGCGCCATCGTCCTGCTGTTCAGCGAGCTGTGGCAGCAACTGACCGACGGTGCGAGGTTCACCCTCGCCGCGGTGCTGGCCGCGGTGCTCGTCGGCGCGGCCCTCGCGATCCGCGACGTCGCGCGCGAGCCCGTCCAACGGTTGGCCAGCCTGCTGGGCGCGGCCGGGGTCGCCGCCGCGGCCTGGGCCGCCGCGATCGCGACCGGCGATTTGTTCGATGTGCGCAACGCTTCCGCCGGCGTCCTGGTCGCCGCGGTGGCCGTCGCCGTGGCGACCCCGCTCCATCTGCTGCGCCCGCGCCCGCTGCCGCAGCTGACGTTGCTGGTGTCCGTCGCCAGCCTCCTCGGGTGCCTGCTCTCACTGCCCCGTCTGCCCGTGGACGGTGGCTGGTACGGGCTCGCGGGCATCGGGCTGGGTGCCGCCTGGTTCGCTCTCGCGGCGGGCGGATGGCTGCCGCCGCGCCGGGTCGGCGAGGCGGCCGGGGCCGCCGTCGCGCTGATGGCGTGCCAGTCGACCTTTGCGACCCTCCCCTCGGCGACCCTGCTGTTCGGCACGCTCGCCGCCACGGCGCTCGTCGCACTCGCCGTGCATCGTGAGGAACTGCATCACCTCGTCGTCGGCGCCCTCGGGCTGTTCTTCACCATGCCGAGGCTGGTGTTCGAATGGTTCGGGGACACGATCGGCGCCCCGGCGCTGCTGCTGCTGGTCGGGATGCTGCTGGTGTTGCTGTCCGTCGGGCTCGGCCGGGCACGACGGCACATCGACGACGGGGCCGACCTCGCGGAGGTGCGGCGATGACCGGATCGGGTGCCGACCTCGCCAGGGTGGACACGCGCAGCCGGCGACTGCTGCTGCTCGCCGCCTCCGTCGTCGTGGTCACGGTCGCACTGGTCCTCGTCTTCGGGGTTCAGCGCCCACCGGCCCTGGAACGCGTCGCCGACGTCCCGTCGCCGACCCCGCCGACGGAGGTGGCCTGGACCGCCTGGAAGGACACCGGGACGTGCGTCCACGTGGCGCGGCCGGACGGTGGCGTCGACGAACCGTGGTGCGGCACGGGCAGCGTCGAGATCGACGGCTTCGCCGAGGACGCCGTCGTCGTCCGCCGTTGGGACGGCGGTCGGCGCCTGGTGCGGGTCGACCTCGTGACGGGCGCGGCGACCGAGACCGCGGACGACGAAGACCACGACCCGCTTCCGGCCGGCGAGCGTGACGCCATCGAGGTCGAGCGCCTGGACGGTCAGCTCGTGGTGAGGAACGGCGCGTCGGGGCGTGAGCTGTGGCGTACCCGGGCGCCGGAGTCGTATGCGATCCAGGCGTCGGTGCGCTCGCCCGACGGCGACTGGCTCCTGCTGGTCGACACCGCCCGGCGCCTGCTGGTCGTCCCCGCCGACGGGTCGGTGGCGCCGCGGGTGTGGGCGGAGGACGTCCCGGCCTGGCGGGCACCGGTCTGGCGGGGGTCGCGCGCCCAGGGCTGACGCACGGGGCCCGGGCCCGCGAGTCCGGCGGTGCGCGCATCGACCGGGATCGGCTCGGGTGGGCTGGCGGCCATCGCTACGCTCGACCGATGCCGCGCATCGCGCGGGACGCCGACGTTCGAGCCTGCCGAAAGCCAGCCGCCGTGACCGAGTTGTCCAAGGCCTACGACCCCGCCGCCGTGGAGCCCGCGTTGTACGCCGACTGGATCGCGGCGGGGCTGTTCCACGCGGAGCCGGACGCGCCCGGCGAGCCGTACGCGATCGTGATCCCGCCACCGAACGTGACCGGCTCCCTGCACATCGGGCACGCGCTGGACAACGCCATCCAAGACGTCCTGGTCCGGCGGGCCCGCATGCAGGGCAAGAACGCGGTCTGGATCCCGGGCACCGACCACGCCGGGATCGCGACCCAGAACGTGGTGGAGAAGCAGCTCGCGGACGAGGGCACCGACCGCCACGAACTGGGACGCGAAGCCTTTCTCGAGCGCACCTGGCGCTGGCGCGAGGAATCCGGCGGCGTCATCCTGCAGCAGCTGCGCAGGCTGGGGGCGTCGTGCGACTGGGAACGCGAGGCGTTCACCTTCGACGAGGCGCGCTCACGGGCGGTGCGCGAGGTGTTCGTCTCGCTGTACGAGCAGGGCCTGATCTACCGCGGCAACCGCCTCATCAACTGGTGTCCGAGGTGCCGGACCGCCCTGTCCGACATCGAGGTCGAACACGAGGACACGACCGGCGAGCTGGCCACCTTCCGCTACCCGCTGGTGGACACCGAGGGCGCCGGCGACGGTCCTGACGCCATCGAGGTGGCGACGACCCGCGCCGAGACGATGCTCGGCGACACCGCCATCGCGGTCCATCCCGAGGACGAGCGCTACGCCGGCCTCGTCGGCCGCGAGGTCCGCCACCCGTTCCAGGACCGCACCTTCCCCATCGTCGCCGACGACTACGTCGACCCCGAGTTCGGCTCCGGCGCGGTCAAGATCACCCCGGCCCACGACCCCAACGACTACGCGATCGCGCAACGTCACGACCTGCCGATGATCGACATCATGGACGACGACGCGCGACTCACCGACGTGGTGGGGGACCGGTTCGCCGGCATGGACCGCTTCGAGGCGCGCCGCGAGGTGAAGTCGGCCCTCGACGACCTCGGCCTGCTCGTCGGCGTCGAGGACCACACCCACGCGGTCGGCCGCTGCGAACGGTGCAAGACCCCGGTCGAGCCGCGCCTGTCGGACCAGTGGTTCGTGTCGGTGCGGCCGCTGGCGGACAAGGCGGCGCAGGCGATCCGGGACGGTCGCATCGCGTTCGTGCCCGAGAGCCGCGCCAAGCCGTTCCTCGAGTGGCTCGACAACCTGCATGACTGGTGCATCTCGCGTCAGATCTGGTGGGGTCACCGCATCCCGGCCTGGTATGGCCCCGACGGCGAGATCGAGGTGTCGCGGACCGACCTCGACCGGAACGGCTGGGTGCAGGACGCCGACGTCCTCGACACCTGGTTCAGCTCACAGCTGTGGCCCTTCACGACGCTGGGATGGGAGGGCCCGGACACCTCGACGCCGGAGCTCGACACCTGGTTCCCGACCTCGGTGCTGGTCACGGGCTACGACATCAACACCTTCTGGGTCAGTCGGATGGTGATGATCAGCCTGTGGCTGCACGACGAGGTCCCCTTCCGGGTGGTGCACAACCACGGCCTGGTCCGCGACGAGTTCGGCAAGAAGATGTCGAAGTCGTTCGGCAACGTGATGGATCCGCTGCTCCTCATCGACCGCTACGGCGCGGATGCGACCCGCTTCGCGCTGCTGCGCTCCGCGGGGCCGGGTGCGGACGTGCCGCTGGCCGAGGAGTGGGTCGAGGGTGCCAAGCGGTTCGCCAACAAGCTGTGGAACGTGGGCTCGTTCGCCTTGCAACGGCTGGAGGGGACCCGTCCCGGTGCGCTGCCGCCGGCCGATGACCTGACCCTCGAGGACCGCTGGATCCTGTCGCGGCTGGCGTCGGTGCGCGCGGAAGCCGATGCCGGATACGACGCCTACGACTGGCCCGTCGTCAGCCGCTCGCTGTACCACTTCGCCTGGGACGAGCTCGCCGACTGGTACCTCGAGGCCATCAAGGTGCGCCTGTCCGGTGACGACGCGGCGGCCGCCGACGTGGCCCGACGGGTCCTGGCCGTGGTCCTCGACGACCTGCTCCGGTTGCTCGCGCCCGTCATGCCCTTCGTCACCGAAGCGCTGTGGCGGGTGCTGACGGGAGCCGAGGGTGGGACGGACTCGCTGATGGTCGCGTCGTGGCCGTCGGCGCGCGACAGCCACGACCCCGAGGCCGAGCACGACTTCGACGTGGTGCAGGACCTGGTGTCCGAGGTGCGCAAGTTCCGCTCGCAGAACGGCATCGTGCCCTCGGCGAGGTTCGGGATCACGATCGCCAGCGGGCAGCGCGAGCTGCTGGAGTCGCAGGAGGTCCTGGTCCGCTGGCTGGCGGGGCTGTCGGGCCTGACGTTCGTCGACGCGATCGAGGAGCGTCCCGGGACGTCGACGATCGTGTTCGGCAGCGGGAGCGCGCAGGTGGCGCTCGCCGGCCTGATCGACGTCGAGGCGGAGCTCGGCCGGCTCAACCGCGAGCTGGCCAAGGCCGAGGGGGAGTTGCAGCGGGTCGAGGGCAAGCTCGGCAACGCGTCCTTCGTCGAACGTGCGCCCGCCGAGGTCGTGGACCGGGAGCGTGAGCGCCGCGAGGAGCTGCGCCTGCAGATCGGCCAGCTGCGCGAGCAGGTCGACGCGCTGTCGGCGTTGGACGGTTGACATGGGGCTACGGTCCCGTAACTTACGGTGACGTAGCCCCTTCTCCCGCCCCGCCTGGAGCCGTGCATGGCCGTCCGCCTGACCGACCGAGAGTTGCTCGCCGAGCTCGAGCCCGTGGCCGAGGAGGAGCTGCGTCGGCACGAACAGATCGCCGACGAGTGGTTCCCGCACGACTACATCCCGTACTCGATGGGTCGTGACTTCGACAAGGACCCGTGGACGCCGGACCAGTCCCGCCTCACCGGCGTCGCGCAGACGGCCTTCGAGGTCAACCTGCTGACCGAGGACAACCTGCCGAGCTACCACCGCGAGATCCACGAGATGTTCGGGCACGGTGACGGGGCCTGGATCAACTGGGTCCACCGCTGGACCGCCGAGGAGGGCCGTCACTCGATCGTGCTGCGCGACTACCTCGTCGTCACCCGCGCCATGGATCCGGTCGAACTCGAGCGCGGCCGGATGCAGCAGGTCATGACCGGGTACGACAAGGACGGCAAGGACACCCTGCGCGGCATGGCCTACGTGTCGTTCCAGGAGCTCGCGACCCGGATCAGTCACCGCAACACCGGCCGCTATTCGCAGGACCCCGTGGCGGACCGGATCATGGCGCGGATCTCGAAGGACGAGAACCTGCACATGATCTTCTACCGCAACCTGCTGACCGCCTCCATGCGGCTCGACCCGTCGCGCGCGGTGGAAGCCATCGCCGCCGAGGTGATGGCCTTCGAGATGCCGGGGGCGGGCATGCGCAACTTCCAGCGCAAGTCGGTCGAGATCGCCACGGCCGGCATCTACGACCTGCGGGTCCACCACGACGAGGTCGTGTGGCCGTTGCTGCGCCACTGGCGGATCTTCGAGCTCGAGGGGCTCGACGAGGCCGCCGAACAGGCACGCGAGCAACTCGCCGGCTTCCTCGAGGGGCTCGACCAGCTCGCGACCCGCTACGAGGACAAGCGTGCCGCCCGCGAGGCGCGCCGGGCCGCGGCCGCCGCGACGGCGGGCGCCCGGGCCTGACGCCGACACCCACTAGCCTCGGACGCAACTCCCACCGTTCCTGCCGAGGCCCGTGTTGACCCCGACCGACCCCGACTTCGCCCGCGCCCTCGAGGTGCTCGGTTCCCGTGGGCCCGGACGCATGATCCCGGACCTGTCGCGCATCACCCGCCTGGCCCAGCTCCTCGGCGATCCCCAGCTCGCCTATCCCTCGGTGCACGTCACGGGCACCAACGGCAAGGGGTCGGTCGTGCGCATGGTCGGCGCCCTGTGCTCGGCCGCCGGGCTGTCGGCCGGCACCTACACCTCGCCGCACCTGCAGACCATCCGCGAGCGCCTGTCGCTGGCCGGCCGCCCGATCTCCGAGGCGCGCTTCGCCGCAGTCCACGACGAGGTCGAGCTGCTCACCGACCTGCTCGACCAGGCCGCCCGCGAGGCCGGTGGTCCCGGCGCCGACCGGGTCACGTTCTTCGAGCAGCTGACCGCCATGGCCTACTGGTGGTTCGCCGACGTCCCCGTCGACGTCGGCATCTTCGAGGTCGGCATGGGAGGCCGTTGGGACGCGACCAACCTCGTCCGTGGCGAGGTCGCCGTGATCAACGAGATCGACCTCGACCACCCCCAGCTCGGCGGGACACCCGCCGAGATCGCCACGGAGAAGGTCGGCATCATCAAGCCGGGCGCGCACGTGGTCGTCGCGCGCCAACACCCCGAGGTCGACGCGGTCATCGACGAGGCCGTAGCCGCCGCCGGCGCCACGCTCTGGCGCGCCGGCGAGGACTTCGACGTCGTCGACCGTCGCGTCGCCATCGGCGGACAACTGCTCGAGCTTCGGGTCGGCGAGCGCACCGTCGACGACGTGCTGCTGCCCCTGTTCGGCGAGCACCAGGCCCGCAACGCGTCGCTGGCCCTGGCGGCCTTCGTCGCACTGACACGCGACAGCTTCGCCGCCATGGAGGACGACGTCGTCCGCCACGGCCTCGGGGCGGTCGTCGTCCCGGGTCGGCTCGAGATCGTCCACCGCGAGCCCACCATCGTCCTCGACGGCGCCCACAACCCGCACGGTGCACGGGCGTCCGCCGCGGCCCTCGACGAGGCGTTCGGCTTCCGCGAGTTGGTGCTCGTCGCCGCGTGCCTCGACGACAAGGACATCCCCGGCATCCTGCGCGCGTTCCGCGACGTCGCCTCGCACGTGGTCGTCACGGTGGCCGACTCGCCGCGCGCCGCCGACCTCGCCCGCATGCGGGACGCGGCGGTCGAGGTGTGGGACGGCACGGGCACCGCCGTCGAGGTGGCCGACGACGTCGGCGCCGCGCTGGCGCTCGCCGAGAGCGTCGCCGGCGAGGGCGACGGCATCCTGGTCGTCGGCTCGCTGCACACCGTGGGCGCCGCCCGCGACCGCTACCTGCCGGTCGAGGACGACGGCGACGAGGTCGTGCTCGAACCCGACGACCTCGACGACGCCGACATGCGGGGCGACCTCGCCGACGAGGCCGACGAGCTGTCGGCGTTGCTCGCCGACGACGACGCCTTCCAGCGGGCCCTCGACCGGCTGATCGACGAGGACCCCTGATCGGCGAGTTGTCGCCGCCGTGCCCGACCGGGCACGCTTCCGCGCCCCATCCCTTTCCTCCCGATGCAAGGACTGCCCCCGTGGCCATCGAACGCACCCTCATCCTCGTCAAGCCCGACGGCGTCAAGCGCGGCCTGGTCGGCGAGGTCGTCGCCCGTATCGAGCGCAAGGGCTTCACGCTCGAAGCCATGGAACTGCGCACCCTCGAGCGCGAGAAGGCCGAGGAGCACTACGCCGAGCATGCGGACAGGCCGTTCTTCGGTGAGCTGGTCGACTTCATCACCTCGGCGCCGCTGGTCGCAATGTGCGTTTCGGGCGAGGGTGCGATCGCCGGCATGCGCACGCTGATGGGCGCCACCAACCCGCTCGAGGCGACGCCCGGCAGCATCCGCGGCGACTTCGCGACCCAGATCGGCGAGAACATCGTGCACGGCTCCGATGGGACCGAGAGCGCCCAGCGCGAGCTCGGCATCTTCTTCCCCGGCCGGTTCTGAGCCGGCGGCGGTGACGGTCGTCGCGGTCCGCGGCTGCCGTGCCACGCGGTGGCCGCGGTCCACAGGCTGACGACGGCCCGGGCACGGGGGTGACCGGCCGTGGGGCAGGCTTCGGCCTGTTCCACCGCCCAGGAGCCCGCGCTTGGACACCGTCGCCGCCACCACCCACCCCGCATCCGCCGCCGTCTGGCGCCACGGCGCCGCCTCGGGCGCCGTGGCGCACCTCGACACCCCCTGTGCGGCCTGCGCCCCGACGGCGTTCGTCGCCGGACCGCCCGGGCGGACCGCGGTGACCGGCCCCGAAGCGGCGGCGGACGTGCTCGTCCCCCAGCTGGCCGTGCGCGACCGCGAGCGTTGTGTCGCGGCGTTCCTCGACACCAAGCACCGGCTGCTCGGCACGACGACGGTCAGCATCGGCTCGATCGACCACACGTTCATGGCCCCGCGCGAGGTCTTCCGGGACGCGTTGCTCGCCAACGCCTCGGCGCTGGTGCTGGCGCACAACCATCCCTCCGGTGACCCCGAGCCGTCGCAGGACGACGAACTGGTGACCCGGCGACTTGCCCGGGCGGGGGAGCTGCTGGGGGTCGCCCTGCTCGACCACCTCGTCGTCGGCGGCGCCGACTGGGTCAGCCTGGCCCGACGCGGCGTGATCTGATGCCCGGCCCACGTCCGCACCCTCCGGCGCGACCCGACGGACGGCGACCCGCGCGGGCCGTCACTAGGACGCGGGTCCTGCCTGCAGGTGTTAGCATCGCCGCGGCCCAAGGGGCGTACGCTGGTGCGCGTGCCCCGGTGCGGCACAGCGGTCCCCGCTCGCGTCGGTGCAGCGGCCGTTCGTCCCCCATTCCCCGAGCCCGGCAGGTTTTCCCGTGGCTGCGAACATCGGCAACACCTTCCAGTTCCTCGGCCGTGACATGGCCGTGGACCTCGGTACCGCCAACACGCTCGTGTACGTGCGTGGCCGGGGCATCGTCCTCAACGAGCCCTCGGTCGTGGCCATCAACACCAAGAACGGCGCCATCCTCGCCGTCGGCGCCGAGGCCAAGCGGATGATCGGCCGCACGCCCGGCCACATCATGGCGATCCGGCCGCTCAAGGACGGCGTCATCGCCGACTTCGACGTCACCGAGAAGATGCTGCGCTACTTCATCCAGGCGGTGCACAAGCGCCGGTTCCTGGCCAAGCCGCGCGTCGTGGTGTGTGTGCCCTCCGGGATCACCGGCGTCGAGCAGCGTGCGGTCGAGGAAGCCACCATTCAGGCCGGCGCCCGCGCCGCCTACATCATCGAGGAGCCCATGGCCGCCGCCATCGGCTCGGGCCTGCCGGTGCACGAACCGGCCGGCAACATGGTGGTCGACATCGGTGGTGGGACCACCGAGGTCGCCGTGATCTCGCTGGGCGGCATCGTCACCAGCCAGTCGATCCGCATCGGCGGCGACGAACTCGACGACGCGATCATCTCCTACGTCAAGAAGGAGTACTCGCTGATGCTCGGCGAGCGCACCGCCGAGGAGATCAAGATGGCGATCGGCTCGGCGTTCCCGCTCGCCGACGAGCCGCACGCCGAGATCCGCGGTCGCGACCTGGTCTCGGGGCTCCCCAAGACGATCATCGTCAGCGCCGACGAGATCCGGAAGGCGATCGAGGAACCGGTCAACGCCGTCATCGACGCGGTCAAGAACACCCTCGACAAGACGCCGCCGGAACTCGCGGCCGACATCATGGACAAGGGCATCGTGCTCACCGGTGGCGGCGGTCTGCTGCGCGGGCTCGACGAGCGGCTCAAGCACGAGACCGGGATGCCGATCCACATCACCGAGAACCCGCTGTCCTCGGTGGCCATCGGGTCGGGCAAGTGCCTCGAGGAGTTCGAAGCCTTGAAGAAGGTCCTGATCTCCTCGTCGCGCCACTAGTACCGGGCGGTGTTCCAACGTCGACGTGCACGTCTGCTGCTCGTCGTCCTGGTCCTGCTGTCGCTGGTGCTGGTCACCGTCGACTTCCGGTCCGGCGACGACGGGCCGCTCGAAGGGCTGCGGGGCGGCCTGACCGCCCTGTTCCGGCCCGTCCAGGACGGTCTGGTCACGCTGGTCCGCCCGATCGGTGACGCCGCCGGCGGCGTCGGTGAACTCTTCCGCGCCCGCTCGGAGAACGAGCAGTTGCGCCGTGAGGTCGAGGCGCTGCGCGAGCGCCGGCGGTCGGTCGCCGACATCCAGCGCGAGAACGACGACCTGCGCGAACTGCTCGGGATGCGCGACCACACCGGCGTGGAGGCGGTCGCCGCCCGGGTCGTCGCCCTCGGTCCCACCGGCTTCGAGTGGACCGTGGTCATCGACGTCGGTCGCGCCGACGGCATCGAGCGCGACATGCCCGTCATCAATGGCGACGGGTTGGTCGGTCGCGTCATCCAGGTCGAGGAGCGCGCCTCACGCGTGCTGCTGGCCATCGACCCCAACTTCGGAGCGCCGGCGCGCCACGCCGCCAACGGCGAGACCGGCACCGTCATCGGGCGCGGTGGTGAACCGATGCTGTTCCAGCCGTTCGACCCCGAGGCCACCCTCGAGGTGGGCGACGAGATCGTCACGTCCGCCTACCAGTCGGGCGCTTTTCCCGGCGGCATCCCGATCGGGTCCGTCTCCGCCATCGGCGAGGTCTCGGCCGGGTTGGTGCTCGACGTGCAGGTGCGCCCGTTCGTGGACTTCACCCGGATCCACCACGTACTGGTGGTGACCAGCGAACCGGTGGCGGACCTGCCGCCGTTCGACGAGGCGCCCGACCCGGTGTTCACCCCGCCGCCGGGACCCGCCACGGCGGACGGGCGCGAGGACGAGGACGCCGCGGCCGACGATGAGGACGGCGAGGGTGAGGGTGGCGACGGTGACGGGAACGCCGGCGAGGACGGAACGTGATCCTGCGCGTGCTCGTCGTCGCGCTGCTGCTGGTGACCGCCGCGCTGCTGCAGACCGCGCTGTTCCCGTTCGTCAGCCTCGGTGGGTTCCGTCCGGACCTGCTGCTGCTGGTGACGCTGGCCATCGGCCTGCGCGACGGGCCCCTCGCCGGGCTGCGGGTCGGCTTCTCGGCCGGCCTGCTGGTCGACCTGCTCGTGTCCCAGTCGCCGGTCGGTCTGGCCGCGCTGGTCTACACCGCCATCGGGTTCACGGTCGGGCTCGCCCGCCCCTACGTCGCGCCGGAATCCGTCACCGCCCCCGTGATCCTGGCCTTCCTGACCGGCCTGCTGGGCACGGCCTCCTACGGCGTGCTCGCTCTGCTGCTCGGCGAGGACCGCATCACCCCGCTGTTGCTGCTGCAGGGCTCCTTCGCCGTCGCGCTCTACAACACCCTGCTGGCGCCGATCGTGCTGGCGGCCGTCCGCGTCCTCTCCAGTCGGTTCCCGCTGTCGGGGCCGGGTCTGGTGGATTGACCGGGCTTGGTACCGTGGGCCGCGCCGGTCCGTGGCCCACCGGCGGGCCCCTCCGTCATCCGTGTTCGTGCAGCCCCTCGCACCCCTCCAGTGAGCCACATGGCGAACTCCGATTCCTCGTCCGCCCTGCGCTTGACGTTCCTCACGGTCCTCGTGATCGCCCTGTTCCTGGCGTTGTTCTCGCGGCTGTGGTTTCTGCAGGTGCTCGCCGGTGACCGCTTCGCCGAGCTGGCCGACACCAACCGGCTCCGGACGGTCTACGTCGACGCGCCGCGGGGGCGGATGCTCGACCGCGAGGGGGACGAGCTGGTCAAGAACCGGCCATCGTTGACCATCAGCGCCGACCGCCAGCTGCTGCTCGACGGGGCCGGCGAACCGGCCGACGAGACCGCCGAGAAGGTGCTCGAGCGCCTCTCGCAGCTGTTGCAGCTCGACCGCGAGGCCGTCGTCGAGCGGATGACCAGCCAGCACTACAGCCCCCTCGGGCACATCCCGATCGCCTTCGACGTGACCCAGGAGGTGGTGTACGCCGTCCGCAGCCAGCAGGAGTTGTTCCCGGGCGTGATCGCCGAGGTGCTGCCGGTCCGCACGTATCCGCACGGCGAGCTCGCCGCCCACCTCGTCGGCTACCTCAACCAGATCAGCCGGGAGCAGCTCGCCGACCCCGCCTTCGCGGAGTACCGCGGCGGTGAGCAGGTGGGCCGAACGGGGCTCGAGGCGGTCTACGAGGCCGACCTGCGGGGGCGTCCGGGCCGGCGCACCCTCGAGGTCACGGCCCGCAACACCGTCATCGACGTCGTGGCCGAGACCGAGGCCAGGTCCGGCAACGACCTGGTCACCTCGCTCGACCTCGACCTGCAGCAGGCGGTCGAGACCCTGCTCGCCGACGGGATCGTGGCCAGCCGCGACGAGATCCACACCGCCAGCGGCCGCAACCTGCCCTCGCCCGCCGGTTCGGCGGTGGTGCTCGACCCGCGCGACGGGCGGGTGCTCGCCATGGCGTCGTATCCGACCTTCGATCCGAGCGAGTTCGTCGGTGGGCTGTCCAGCGAGTACGCGCGCTACCTGTTCCCCGACCTCGCCGCCGGGGACGAGGACACCCACGCGCCCATGCTCAACCGCAACATCCAGGGCGAGTACCCACCCGGGTCGGTGTTCAAGACGGTCACCGGCGCCGCGTTCATGGAGGCGGGCCTGACCGGGCCCGAGACGACGGTGCCGTGTCCGGGCTCCTACGAGGTGGGCGGGATCACCTTCCGCAACTGGAACAACGTCGACGAGGGGCCGATGGCCCTGGCGCAGGCGCTCCGGCGCTCCTGCGACACCTACTTCTACGATCTCGCCTATCGCCAGTGGCAGCGTGAGCAGAGCCAGACCGAACCCAACGAGATCCTGCCCGAGGTCGCCGAGCGGTTCGGTTTCGGCCGGCGCCTCGGCATCGACCTGCCCTCGGAGCTGACCGGCTACGTGCCAAGCCGTGCCCTGAAGCAGCAGCGCTGGCTCGAGCGCCGCGACCTGTGGTGCGCGCAGGCCGAGGAGTCCGAGCCCGGCTCGTACCGTCGCGCGGTGCTCGAGGACAACTGCGTCTCCGGCGGTGCCTGGCGCGGCGGGGACGCGGTCAACAGCTCGATCGGACAGGGCGAGATCCTGACCACCCCCCTGCAGGTCGCGGCGCACTACGCCGCGATCGCCAACGGCGGGACGATCCACCAACCGCTGCTCGGGATGCGGATCGTCGGGGCGGACGGCGAGGTGGTCCGTGAGATCGTCCCGGAGGTCGTGAGCGAGCTCGGCCTCGACGACGCCGAACTCGCCGCCATCCGGCGCGGCCTCGAGGAGGTCGTCATGCACGAGCGCGGCACCGCGTACGGCGCGTTCCAGCGTGGCACCCCGTTCCCGCTCGACGAGATCCCGATCGCCGGCAAGACGGGGACCGCCGAACTCAAGCCCAAGGTGCCCTACGCGTGGTTCGCCGCGTACGCCCCGGCGAACGACCCGCAGTACGTGGTCGTCGTCAACGTCGAGGAAGGTGGTGGCGGCTCGCAGACCGCGGCTCCGATCGCACGCAACATCTTCGAGCACATCTTCGGCATCGTCGACGCCGAGGACAACCAGTTCGACTCGGGCGACCCCATCTACGACTGATCGTTTCTCGACACCGGGTGGTTCGATCGCGCAGGCGATCCCGCCACGGGCGACCGCACGTGGCAACGAGTGATGGAGAGGAGGGAGGTGACCGTGGAAGCAGGATTCGGGCAGGACCGCGCCGAGAAGATGATGCGCGAGCGCGTGCAGGCTCGCTGGCAGGACGCCTATGCGCCGGTCAAGCACCTCGACCCCATCCTGGTGCTCACGGCCCTCGGGCTCAGCGCCATCGGGCTCGTGATGATCTACAGCGCCAAGCTCGCGGCGCTCAACCAACAGGGCCTGCCGACGACCTGGTACGTCAGCCGCCAACTGATGGCGCTGGTGATCGGCATCGTCGTGCTGGTCGGTGCGGCGGTCATCGACTACCGCCACCTGCGCAGTTACGCGGTCGTGCTGTACGCCGCCTCGCTGGGCTTCCTGGTCCTGGTCCTGACCGGGCTCGGGACCGCGCGGGGCGGGTCGCAGCGCTGGATCGTGCTGGGCGGCTTCCAACTGCAGCCCTCGGAGATCGCGAAGGTCGCCGTGTTGATCACGGTGGCCGCCTGGATCCACGAGCGTAAGGGAGAGCCCTGGCTGCCCACGGTGGCGGTCTCGCTGGTGCTGACCCTGATCCCGATGGGGCTGGTCTTCCTCCAGCCCGACCTCGGCACCTCGCTGGTGTTCATCTGGATGCTCGCGGTGCTGTTCCTGGTCGGGCGGGTCCCGACGCGTTACCTCGCGGGACTGGGGGTGGCGGGGATCGCCGCCGCCGTGTTCGCCATCACCCAGGACCTGCTCGACCAGTACCAGCTCAACCGGTTGACCGCCTTCGCCCGGGCCGGTGACCCGAGCCTCGATCGGAACCTGCGCTTCCAGACCGAGCAGTCCGAGATCGCGATCGGTTCCGGGCAGGTGTTCGGCAAGGGCCTGTTCCAGGGCACCCAGACGTCGCTGGCCTTCGTCCCGGAGAACCACACGGACTTCATCTTCACGGTCGTGGGCGAGGAGTTCGGGTTCTTCGGCGCCAGCATCGTGCTCGCCCTGTTCCTGGTCCTCATCTGGCGCGGGTTGCGGATCGCGATGCTGTCCAAGGACCTGTTCGGCACGCTGCTCGCCTCCGGGGTCGTGGCGATGCTCGCACTGCAGGTCTTCATCAACGTCGGCATGAACGTCGGCATCATGCCGGTCACCGGGCTCCCGCTGCCCTTCATCAGCTACGGCGGCACGTCGCTGATCGTGTGGTTCGGCCTGGTCGGGTTGCTGCTCAACGTCCACATGCGTCGGTTCTGAACCGGTGACCGACAGCCGGACCGTCACGGAACCGACCGCGTTCCGGTTGCCCCGCGCCGCGCTGCTCGGCGGCTTCCTCGGCTTCTTCGTCTCCGGCGGCGTCGCCGCCCTCTACGGTCCGTCCGCGCCGGCGTTCCGGCGCCTGTTCGAGGTCAGCGAGTTCACCTCGGGGCTGCCGGCGTCCGTCCATCCGCTCGCCGCGCTCGTCGGCGTCCTCGGGTGGGCCGCCGCGACGCGACGTGGTGTCTCGGCGCGCCTGCTGGCCGCGGGCGCGGGCGTGCTCGCGATCGGCGCCGTCGCGCTCGCCGCGGCACCGTCGATGGCGCTCGTGCTCGCCACCGCGGTACTGGTCGGGGTCGGCTTCGGGGTGCTCTCCAACGGGATGAACTCGGTCTATCCGCGCGACACGGGGCCGCGCACGCCGACCGTCGTGGTGTGCATGCACGGCGTGTTCGGCGTCGGGGCGGTGACCCTTCCCCTGGTGCTGTCGCTGGTGGGTCACCGCGTCGCCTTCCTCGTCGTCGGAATGCTCGCCCTGCTCGCGATCGTGCCGATGGCGGCGACCGCCACCCCGCCGGCGGCAGCGATCGACCTGCGGGGGTCGCCGACCCCACGGCGTCACGTCCTGGCGTTCTCGCTCGTGTTCGGCACCTATGTCGCGGTCGAGGCCGCGACGGCGACCTGGCTCGCGACCTACGTCGAGTTCCGCGGCTGGGACCAGGGCGCGGCCGCCAGGTGGACGTCGGGCTTCTGGCTCGCCATCACGGGCGGACGGTTCCTGTTCGCGCTCGTGCTCCACCGCATCCGTCCGGGGCGACTGGTGCAGATCGTGCTGCCCCTGGCCGCCGTGGCGCTCGGCCTGGCGAGCGTGCCGAGGCTGGCGCCCTACGCGCTGGTCGCGGCCGGGTTGTTCTTCGCCCCGGTCTTCCCGACGGCCATGGTGTGGCTGCCGCGGGCCCTGCCGGATGCCCAGGGCGCGACCACCGCCGCGATCCTGGCGGCCATCATCGGCGCGTCGTTGTCGCCGTTCCTCGTCGGCTTGGTGGGCTCGCTCATCGGGCTGGCCGCCATCCCGGTCGCGCTCGCCCTGCTGGCACTGCTCGCCGCGGTCGTGGCCCGCACCGTCGGCACGAGGTTGGGGCACGGCTGACGCCCCGCGGCCCGTGTGCGGGTACCGAGGGCATTGGTACGCTGAACGGCGATCGAGACCCCGGCCAGGGCATCGCACGCGCTCGCCGGCCCGGGGTCCCGCTGCCAGGTGCGCCGCCCACGGTCCATGCGTCGTCGAATCGTCCCGGACCGGCCGCACCCACTCACCGGTCTCGGAGGCACCATGCTCGGCACCGCGCCGACGACGCCCGTACCCGCCACTCCCGCGCGCGGCGAGCGGGCCGCGTACCGCCGTCCGGGTGACGCCGCCCGGGTCCCGCCCGGGTACTACGCCGCCCTCGAGCCGCTGCTGCCGCTGGTGCGCAAACCGGCGCAGTACGTCGGCGGCGAGCACAACCAGGTCGTGACCCCGTGGACGGCGGTCCAGACGCGGTGGCTGCTGTGCTACCCCGACACCTACGAGGTGGGCCAGCCCAACCAGGGCATCCAGATCCTCTACGAGCTGCTCAACGAACGGGCGACGTCGTCGGCGGAGCGCCTCTACGCGCCGTGGACCGACCTCGAGGCGCTGATGCGCGAGCACGGCATCCCGGCGTTCTCGCTCGAGGAGCACCGCCCGGTGTGGGCGTTCGACGTGCTCGGGGTCTCCCTACCGCACGAGCTCGGCCACACCAACCTGCTCAACCTGCTCGACCTCGGCGCCGTCCCCATCCACGCCGACCAGCGCACGGCCGAGGACCCGGTCGTCCTCGTCGGTGGCCATGCCGCCTACAACCCCGAGCCGCTGGCGCCCTTCATCGATGCGGCCGTCATGGGCGACGGTGAGCAGGTGACGCTGGAGATCGACGACGTGGTCCGCGCGTGGAAGCACGCCGACGGTGCGGACCGCCGCCAGCTCCTGCGCGAACTCGCCCGGGTCGAGGGGGTCTACGTCCCCGCCTTCTACACCCCCCGCTACACCGACGACGGCCGGCTCAAGGCCACGGTCCCGACCGAGCCGGGGGTCCCGTCGATCGTGCCGAAGCGCACGATCCAGGACCTCGAGGAGTGGCAGTACCCGAAGCAGCAGATCGTGCCGATGACCGAGACGGTGCACGAGCGCTTCAGCGTCGAGATCTTCCGCGGCTGCACCCGCGGATGCCGTTTCTGTCAGGCCGGCATGATCACGCGCCCGGTCCGCGAACGTCGCCCCGAGACGGTGCAGAAGCTGGTCGAGGAAGGGGTGCGCAACACCGGTTTCGAAGAGGTCGGCCTGCTGTCGCTGTCCTCGGCCGACCACTCCGCCATCGGCCCCATCGCCCGCGACCTCGCCGACGCCTACGAGGGCACCGTCACGTCGCTGTCGCTGCCCTCGACCCGCGTCGACGCCTTCAACGTGACCCTGTCGAACGAGCTGTCGCGCAACGGTCGGCGCACCGGGCTCACGTTCGCGCCGGAGGCCGGCTCCGAGCGCATGCGCGCCGTGATCAACAAGATGGTGTCCGAGGCGGACCTGCTGCGGACGGCCGAGACCGCCTTCAGCGAGGGTTGGCGTCACATCAAGCTCTACTTCATGGTCGGGCTGCCCACCGAGACCGACGAGGACGTGCTCGCCATCGCCGACCTCGGCATCAAGACCTACGAGGTCGCGCGCCGCTACGGCCGCGCGAACAAGGTCACCATCTCGGTCGGCGGCTTCGTGCCCAAGCCCCACACGCCGTTCCAGTGGGCGCCGCAGGACTCGCCGGACGAGATCCGGCGGAAGCTGTCGCTGATCCGTCACGCCATCAAGGACCACGGGAACCTGAAGCTGCGCACCAACGATCCCGAGGAAGGGGTCATCGAGGGCCTGCTCGCACGCGGCGACCGTCGTGTCGCGCCCGCCGTCGAGCGTGCCTGGCGTCTCGGCGCCCGCTTCGACGGCTGGCACGAGATGCCGACCCTGGCGACCTGGCAGCAGGCCATGGACGAGACCGGCGTGTCGCTGGACTGGTTCAGCTACCGGGAGCGCGACGAGAACGAGGCCCTGCCCTGGGACCACCTCGACAGCGGCCTGGAGAAGGGCTGGCTGTGGGAGGACTGGCAGGATGCCCGCGCCGACAAGCAACTCGACGACTGCCGCTGGTCGCCCTGTTACGACTGCGGTGTCTGCCCGGGGCTGAGCATCGAGCACGACACCGGCTACACCGGCGGCTTCCAGCTTCCGGTGCTCCCCTCCGGCCTGGGTGGAAAGGACACCCTGCCGACCACGCCCGAGCGATACGCCTCCGGCGGCTAGGGTTCGCGCTCCGCCCGGTGCCACGAGCCCAGGGGAGCGAACAACCCGCACCGCCGGTCACGCGCGGCGACCGCCGCGCCGGATCAACCCGACCTGGAGGACCCGTGCCGCAGCAGCGGATCCGCATCCGGTGGACCAAGGAAGGTCGCACGCGCTTCGTCTCGGCGCGCGACCTGACCTCGGTCTGGGAGCGGGCACTGCGCCGGGTCGATCTTCCGATCGCGTACTCCGAGGGATTCACCCCGCACGCGAAGGTGTCGTTCCCCGATGCGTTGTCCGTCGGCTACACCTCGACGGGCGAGTACGCCGAATTGACCTTCGCCGCCCCGATCGTCCCGGACCGGGACCTGGCGCGGCTGTCCGCGACCCTCCCCGAGGGCATGGACATCACGACCTACCTGGAAGTGCCCGACGGCGCGCCGAAGCTGGCACGCATGTTGCGGGCCACCCTCTGGGAGCAGGAATGGCCCAGTGCCGACGCCGCCGCATTGGCGGACCTGCTCCGACGACGCAGCGACGAGCTGCTGGCGGCCGAGCACGCCGAGGTCGTCCGACACCGCCCTGATGGCGACCGGACGATCGACGTGCGACCCGCCGTACTCGCCATCGCCGTGTCGCATCGCGCCGAGCCGGGCGGCACCGCCGCGCCGGCCAGCGCCCGCACCGTTCTCCGTGCGGTGCTCCGCAACGACGGCCCCACCGTTCGACCCCACGACCTGCTGTCCGCGCTCGGACGCGGCGACGTCGCCGACCCTCCGACCACCCGCAGGGTGGCGCAGGGCGAGCACGTCACCGACGGCCTGCGCGAGGCCCTCAGTGGCCAGGTCGAACCGCTGGTCCTGCACGTCGATGCGGAGGCCGCCTGACCAAGCGAGCCCCCAAGTGACCGATCCCACCGAGTCCGAGACCCCCGACACCGAGGAGTCCCCCCGCACCGAGAGCACCCGCAACCGCAGCCGCTCACGCGGCACGACCTCGACGCGCACGCGTTCGCGCAGTCGTGCCTCCGACGCCGCGAAGGAAGCGAGCGCGTCCTCCGAGCACGCGTCGTCCGACGCTGCGGCGGCGGGCGACGCTGCTGGTGCCGGGGAAGCCGTCTCCGATGCGCCGGCGCGCGGGCGCAAGACCTCGTCGCGCAAGAGCAGCGGGCGAAAGACCACGTCGAGGAAGAAGGCGACGGCGGACACGACCGACGCGCCCGAGGGCGACGCGCCCGAGGTCGCGTCTTCCTCGCAGGACCGCGACGACACGCCTCGAGGGCGAGGCCGCCGGGCCGCACCGAAGACGGACACCGACGGCAGCGACGGCGATGACGCCGACGAACGCGGCGACGGCGGGAAGCGCGGCGGCGATGCCGGCCGCGACACGGACCAGCGGTCGTCCGCCGACCGCGACACCACGGACGACGCCGGTGACGACGAGGGCGGCCGACGCCGACGCCGGCGTGGGCGTCGCGGACGGGGCGGTCGCGGACGCGGCGGTGGCCGGGGCGGCAACGGCCGAGGCGACGGCAACGGTGGTGAGGCACGGCCGTCCGACGACGACACGCGGGCGGACGACGAACCGGCGTCGCGGACGGCGGGGAGCCGTCGCAAGGAGCAGGTGTCGACGTCCTCCGACGACGACGCGCATCACGACGAGGACAGCGTCGAAGCGGCCATGGCCAAGGGCGGCACCCGCCTCGCCGCCAAGCGCAAGAGCCGCAACGGCGGGGGTGGCAACGGCGGTGGCAACGGACGCGGCCGCGGGCAACGCCCCGGTGGGGTGTCCGAGGAGGTCCGCCGCGCCATCCTCGAGGGGCCGCCGCGCACCATGCTGGTGACCGCCCGGGCCGACCGGACCCAGATCGCGGTGCTCGAGGACCGCACCGTGGTCGAGCACTACGTCACCCGCAAGGAGGACGTCACCTACGTCGGCAACATCTACATGGCACGGGTGCAGAACGTCCTGCCGGGCATGGAGGCCGCCTTCCTCGACATCGGCAAAGGTCGCAACGGCGTGTTGTACGCCGGTGAGGTCCTCTACGACGAGCTCGACCTCGAGGAGGGCGCCGAGGAGCGCATCGAGAACGTCCTCAAGCCGGGCCAGAAGGTGTTGGTGCAGGTCACCAAGGACCCGATGGGATCCAAGGGGCCCCGCCTGACCATGCACCTGTCGCTCGCCGGCCGCTACATGGTGCTGGCGCCGAACTCCGACCTGTTCGGAATCTCGCGCAAGCTCACCGATCGCGAGCGCGACCGCCTGCGCAAGCTGGTCAAGAAGGTCAAGCCGTCCGAGCACGGCGTCATCGTGCGCACGGCGGCCGAGGGCGCCACCGACGAGCAGATCACGGCCGACCTCGAGCGCCTGCTCGCCAAGTGGCAGCGCGTCGAGGACGCCGCCGAGGGGGCGAAGGCGCTCACGACCGTCTACGAGGAGCCCCCGCTGGTCGTCAAGGTGATCCGCGACAACTTCGGTCCGGAGTTCGAGCGCTGCATCGTCGACGACGAGGACCTCTACACCCAGGTGCGCGACTACCTCGAGGAGGTGGCGCCCGAGCTGTTGGACAAGGTCGAGCTGTACGGCGCACCGACCACGGACGCGCGGTCGAAGGCCGCCGGTGCGCCGTCGGCGGACGGCACCAGCCCGGCCGACGACGCCGATGCCGACGCCACCGCGGGGGAGGGTGAGGACCCGGCCGACAAGACGCCGGCCCCCGAGGTACAGGCCGAGCTCGACCGCGGGACCGTCGACCTCGAGGCCGCCCGCGAGCGGCGCAAGGACCTGCCGGCACTGTTCGACGCCTACGACGTGTCCGACCAGTTGCGCAAGGCGATGGGCAAGAAGGTGTGGTTGCCGTCCGGCGGCTACCTCATCATCGAGACCACCGAGGCGATGAAGGTCATCGACGTCAACACCGGCAAGTTCACCGGCAGCGGCGACACCAACCTCGAGGAGGTCGTGCTCAAGACCAACCTCGAGGCCGCCGACGAGATCGTGCGCCAGCTGCGGTTGCGCGACATGGGCGGCATCATCGTCATCGACTTCATCGACATGCTGCTCAAGTCGAACCAGGAGCAGGTCGTCCGCCGGCTGAAGCGTGAACTGCTGCGCGACCGGACAAAGACGCGCGTGTCCGACGTCTCGAAACTCGGGTTGGTGCAGATGACCCGCAAGAACGTCAGCCAGGGCCTGGTCGAGTCGTTCAGCCACAGCTGCAAGGCCTGCGAGGGTCGCGGCATCGTCAGCGAGATCGACTGAACCCACCCATGTTCGCATGTGTGCGGGTCACCCCGACCGTAACCACGGGGTGACCCGCACGAGTGTCGCCGACGCCCCCGCCTGGCGTTCGACCGTTCCCGAACCAACGGGGCGGCAGCGTCGAGACCCTTCGAACCGAGCCGGTAATCTCCGCACGATGAGCGCTGTCAACTCCCGCCCCACCCCACGCGCCCGCGACGGTGTCATCCGTCGCGGCGCGGTCGTGATCGCCCAGGCGCTGCGGTCGGCGCCCAAGCCGTTCGCCTGGGGCATGGCCGGCTCGACCGTCTTCGCCGGCATGACCGTGGCGTCGTCGCTGGTGCTCGGCTGGGTCACCGACAACGTCATCCTGCCGTCGTTCGCGGCCGGTGAGACCGACCGCGGCCTGCTGGTGACCGCGGTGGCGGCCATCGTCGGCGTCGCGACGCTGAAGGCGATCGGGGTCTTCGGACGCCGCTACGGGGCCTACGTGGCCCAGTACGGCCTGCAGGCGATGTACCGCCGCCGCGTCACCCGTCGGTACCTACAACTGCCGATTTCGTGGCACCGGCGCCATCCCACCGGCGAACTGCTGTCCAACGCCAACGCCGACGTCGAGTCCGCCTTCTTCGTCGCGGCCCCGCTGCCGATGGCGTTCGGCGCCTCGCTGATGCTGGTGGCCACCGCCGGCCTCCTGGTGTTCACCGACCCGTTCCTCGCCGCGATCGGGTTCTCGGTCGGGCCGTTGCTGGCGCTCGCCAACTGGTACTACCAGCGTCGCATGCGCCACGCCGCGACCGTCGCCCAACAGGCACGCGCCGACGTCTCCGAGGTCGCGCATGAGTCCTTCGACGCCGCCCTCGTGGTCAAGACGATGGGTCGCGAGGCGGCCGAGGCGGACAAGTTCCGCGGCATCTCCGAGGACCTGCGCGACAAGATGATCGTCGTCGGACGCCTGCGCGCGTTCTTCGACCCGGTGATCGAGGCCCTGCCCAACGTCGCGATCCTGCTCGTGCTGCTGGTGGGGGCCATGCGGGTCCGCGACGGGGCACTCAACGCCGGCGCGCTGGTGACCTTCGCCTACCTGTTCCGCCTCGTCGCCCTGCCGATCCGGGTGTTCGGCTGGCTGCTCGGCGAGCTGCCCCGTGCCGTGGTCGGCTGGGACCGGGTGCAGCGGGTCCTCGACGCGGTCGGCGACATGGTCTACGGCCGCCACCGTGAGCGCCGCGAGGGCGGGGCCCAGAGCGGGCTGGACGACGTCAGCTTCCTGCATCCGAGCAGTGCCCGCGAAGACCTCTCCGAGGGCTCGCCCGACCTCGCCGCCGGCCGTCCGGAGGCCGAGCCGGTCGCCGGCCAGGTCCCGCCCGGGACCGGGGACCTCGCCGTCGACCCCGACGCCGCGACCACCCGCGGGGTCGAGGCGGTCACCTTCGACGTCGAGGCTGGCAGCACGGTGGCGCTCGTCGGGCCGACCGGGGCGGGCAAGTCCACGGTCGCGTCGTTGCTGGTGCGCCTCTACGACCCCGACGCCGGTTTGGTCCGCTTCGACGGTCGCGACGTGAAGGACCTCGACCGCGACCAGCTCGCCGCCGACGTCGCGATCGTGTTCCAGGAGGCGTTCCTGTTCGACGACTCCGTGCGCGAGAACATCACCCTGGGGGGCGACTACACCGACGAAGAGGTCGAGGCAGCCGCCCGCCTGGCCCAGGCGCACGACTTCATCAGCACCCTCGACGCCGGCTACGACACCGAGGTCGGCGAGCGCGGCGCGACCCTGTCCGGCGGCCAACGGCAGCGGATCGCGTTGGCGCGGGCCCTGATCCGCAAACCCCGGCTGCTGGTGCTCGACGACGCCACCTCGGCGGTCGATCCCTCGGTCGAGTCCGAGATCCTGCGTGGCCTCTCGGACGCGGCCCTGCCGTCGACGGTGGTCGTCGTGGCCTACCGGCGCGGTTCGATCGCGCTGGCCGACGAGGTGGTCTTCGTCCGCGAGGGACGCATCGAGGGGCGCGGCACCCACGACGACCTGCTGCGCGAGGTGCCCGCCTACGCCGCCCTGGTCACCGCCTACGAGCGGCAGGCCCTCGAGGCGCACGAGGAACGTCGCGCGCACGCCGAGGGAGGTACGCGATGACGGCGCCCCCGCAGGTCGTCCAGCCGGCCCCCACCGAGGGTGCGTGGCGAACCCTGGTCCGCGGCATCTCGCTCAGCCCCGAGCTGCGCGTCGGGCTGCCCGGCACGCTCGTGCTGGCGTTCTTCGCCACCGCCGGGCGCGCGATCGTCCCCATCGCCGTGCAACGCACGATCGACGACGGTCTCAATCCCGCCGCCGGCGGCGTGGACATGCTCGCCGTCCGCAACGCGGTGATCCTGGCGGGCGTCGCGGTGCTGCTGACCGCGCTCGCCAGCGGTTGGATGAACTGGCGTCTGGCGACCGTGGTCGAGACGGCGCTGTCGAATCTGCGCGTGCGCGCCTTCCGGCACATCCACGACCTGTCGATGCTGCACCAGGCGACCCAGCAACGCGGCGGCCTCACGGCCCGGGTCACGACCGACATCGACGAGATCAGTCGGTTCATGCAGTGGGCCGGCCTCAACCTGATCACCGCGACCGGGCAGCTGACGGTGTCGCTGCTGGTGATGCTGTACTACTCGTGGCGGCTCACCGTCGTCGTGCTGGTGGTCTTCCTGCCGTTTCTGTTCCTGGCCCGCTGGTTCCAGGTCCGGCTCACCGACGCCTACCTCGCCGTCCGCGAGCGCGTCGGCGTCATGCTCGGGGCGCTGGCCGAGACCGTGGTCGGCGCGCCGGTGGTCCGGGCCTACGGCATCGAGCGCCGCACCCAGAGCCGCCTGGACCGGCGCATCGAGGACCACCGGCTCGCCGCCCTGCGCGCCGGCCGGCTGTCGGCGTCGTTCTCCGGCAGCGGCGAGGTGTTCGCCGGCATCGCGACCGCCGGCGTGGTCATCGCCGGCGTGGCGCTGGGCATCGACGACCAGGTCACGCCGGGCACCGTGCTCGCGTTCCTGTTCCTCATCGCGCTGTTCGTCGAACCGGTCCTGATGGCGACCGAGGTCATCAACGAGGGCCAGAACGCCGTCGCCGGCTGGCGGCGGGTGCTCGACGTGCTCGACCTCGATCCCGACGTCGCCGACCCGGGCGAGGAGGGCGAGGCGCTGCCGAAGGGACCCATCGGGGTCGCGTTCGAGCACGTCGCCTTCCGCTACCCGCGTCCCGGGGAGACCGGGCGCAACGCCACGGGCCCCCAGGTGCTCCATGACATCGATCTCGTCATCGCGCCCCAGACGCGGGTCGCGGTCGTCGGTGAGACGGGCTCGGGCAAGACCACCTTCGCCAAGTTGCTCACGCGGCTGATGGATCCGTCCGAGGGACGGGTCCTGCTCGGCGGGGTCCCGCTGGACCGGGTCCGCTTCGACTCGCTCCGCCGACGCGTGGTGATGGTGCCCCAGGACGGCATGCTCTTCGACGGCACGATCGCCGACAACGTGCGCCAGGGACAGCCCAGCATCGACGCGGAGGACCTCGAGCTGGCGATGGTCGAGCTCGGCCTGGCCGACTGGGTCGCGGAGCTGCCCCGGGGTCTGCAGACCCCGGTGGGGGAGCGCGGCAACGCGCTCTCCGCCGGTGAACGGCAGCTGGTCGCACTGGCGCGGGCCTACGTGGCCAACCCGGACCTGCTGGTCCTCGACGAGGCGACCTCGGCGGTCGACCCGGCCACCGAGGTCCGGCTCCAGCGGGCGCTGGTCGGTCTCACCAGCGGACGGACCACGATCACGATCGCCCACCGCCTGTCCACCGCGGAGGCGGCCGACGAGGTGCTGGTGTTCGACCAGGGCCGGGTCGTCGAGCGCGGACCCCACCGCGACCTCGTCGATGCCGGTGGTGTCTACGCGGGGCTGCACCTGAGCTGGCGGGCGGGCACCTCCAGCTGACGGCTGCGAGCCGCGACCGCGCCGGATGACCCTCGGTGTCGGGGCGTCGCAGCGGCTGGCTACCCTCGCCCCGGACCCACCGCGGGGGTGGGACGGGTGGGCGAGGAGCCTGTGGTGGCGACGGCGAATTCGACGGGGACCCTGGCGATCCCCGAACCCGGGCACGAGGTCGCACCGACCGCCACACACGACCTCGACGCCGCCCTCGCGACGCTGCGCGAGCGCGCCGCGGCGTGGATCGCCACCGACGTCGACGCCCGCCTCGAACTCCTGGCGGAGCTCGTCGACGACGCCCTGGAGGCCGCCCCGGCGTGGACGCTGGCCGCGGCCGAGGCCAAGGGGATCCGGCGGGACTCGCCGCTGATGGGCGAGGACTGGATCTCCGGTCCGCTCCTGGTGATCCGCAACCTGCAGCTGCTGGTCCGCACCCTCGAACAGGTCCGTGACACCGGGCGTCCGCAGCCGCCGTCGCTCGAGGTCGCGCCGAACGGGCAGGTCGTCGCGAAGGTGTTTCCCGTCGACTGGGTCGACCAGCTGCTGTTCACCGGGTTCACCGGCGAGGTGCGGCTGCAGCCGGACGTCTCCCTGGACCAGGCCGTCGCGCGCATCGGCCGCGTCTACCGCGACCCGCAGACGTCCGCGCCGACCGTTTCGCTGGTCCTCGGGGCAGGCAACGTCTCGTCGATCGGGCCGATGGACGCGCTGTACGAACTGTTCGCCCGCAACCGCGTCGTCGTGCTGAAGATGAACCCGGTCAACGCCCACCTCGGCCCCCACATCGGGGCCGCGTTCCAGCCGCTGGTGCGCGAAGGGTTCCTCCGCATCGTCTACGGCGGGCAGGAGGTCGGCGAGTACCTGACGACACACGACGCGGTCGACACCATCCACGTCACGGGGTCGGACAAGACCTACGAGGCCATCGTCTTCGGCACCGGCGAGGAGGGCGCACGTCGCAAGGCGGCGGGCGAGCCGAGGTCGACCAAACCCGTCACGGCCGAGCTCGGCAACGTCAGTCCGGTGATCGTGGTACCCGGACCCTGGAGCGAGAAGGACCTCGCTTTCCACGGCGAGAACATCGCGTCGATGCTGGTCAACAACGGCGGCTTCAACTGTGTCGCCGCACGGGTCGTCGTCCAGCACCGCCAGTGGGCCAAGCGGCGCAAGCTCGTCAACGCCATCCGCGACTCACTGCGTCGGGCCGAGCCCCGCGTGCCCTACTACCCGGGCGCGGTCGAGCGGTGGCGGCAGTTCACCGCCGCCCATCCCACGGCCGAGTGGTACGGGACCGCCCCCGGCGAGGGCGACGACGACCGGCTGCCGTTCACCCTCATCCCCGACCTCGATCCCGACGACCTCGACGACGTGGCGTTCACCACCGAGTCGTTCTGTGGCGTGTTCGGCGAGGTGGCGCTGGACGCGCCGCGTGCGGTCGGCGACTACCTCGACGCCGCCGTGGAATTCTGCAACGAGACCCTGTGGGGGACGCTGTCGGCGTCGATCCTGGTCCACCCGGACTCGATGAAGGACCCCGAGATCGCCATGGCGGTCGAGCGTGCCATCGACCGCCTGCGCTACGGGTCGGTCGTGGTCAACCACTGGTCGGCCGTGCCCTACGGCATGGCTTCCACCAGCTGGGGTCCCTACCCCGGCTCGACCCCGCAGGACATCCAGTCGGGAACCGGCGTCGTGCACAACACCTTCCTGCTCGAGGACGTCGAGAAGGCGGTCGTGCGCGGACCGTTCCGCCCGCCGCTCAAGCCGGTGTGGTTCCACAGCCACCGGGCGTTGGCGAAGCTCGCGCCCAAGCTGGTCGAATTGACCGCGACGGGGGACCGGCGCCTGCTGCCCGCGATCAGCTGGCACGCGTTGCGCGGCTGACCCTGTCGCGCCTGGCGGTCCATGTCGCGCAGATCCCGCACCGATGCGCGATCGGCGCGACACGGAGCGGCAGCCGCGACATCAGCGGTCCCCGGCCGGCGTGAGCGCGACCAGCCGGTAGACGCCGGGGTCCTCGGCGTCGTCGCTGTCGCACGACAGCGGACGTGGGACGCCCGTCGGTTCGCGGACCACCTCGGCGACGAAGTCGGTGCCCTCCGCCCGCAGGCCGACCTCGGCCCGGTCGTCGCCGAGGTCGGCGACCCCGTCGACCACCACCGCGTCGAGGTGGTCCAGCCCGAGCCGCTCGCGAACCAGCAGCTCGGCGGCCTGCGCAGGGCGCGGCAGGCCGGAGCGGCCACGGGCGGTGGACAGCTCGAGGCGCCCGGCGGCGAGCAGGTCGACGACGCGGACCGCGGCGGCGACGTCGAGTCCCCCGTGCACCGTGCCGTACGGCAGCACCAGCAGGTTCGCCGCGAACCGGTGGCCGCCGACGTGCGACACCTCCCATGTCCGGTGGGGGTGCAGGGCGGCCAGGGTGTCGGCGATCGGACGTCCGTAGGTGGCGCAGCAACGGTCGCGTTTGGCGTGCGTGCACACGAGGTAGCGCGGCTCGTCGACGCGACGCCCGAGGCCCGGCGGGGTGGGGGAGTCGCACACGGACGGATCCAGCGCCAGCAACATGCGCACGTCGTCCACCTCGAGCTCCTCGAGCCACGGCTGCGGCCCGGCATGTGCGAGCAGGACGGTCCGCCGCTGGGCGACCCGGTCCATGGCACCCGGCGTCGCACGGGCCTGTCGGCGGGGACGCCGGATCAGCTGCAGGCGGACCGGCAGGTCCTCGACGGCGCCGGACAGGTGGGCGGCGACCTCGGGGTCGAGACCGGATTCGCGCTCCGCCTTGCGACCCCATGCGCCGCCCTGCTCCACGCACACCCAGCCCCGTGCCGTCGGCGCGGTGCCGGCCGGCGCCTCCTTCGCGAGGCGGGTCGCGTCGGCGCAGGTGGAGCTCACGTCGGTCCTTCGGTCAGGGGCGGCGGGACGCCCGTGCGCGTGTGGACGGCAGACTACGGGCCCCGGTTGACCAGCCGTACGTGCCGCCGGTACCTTGCTCCGACGCGCGTCGTCCCACGCGGTTGCTTCGCGCGCCCGTCTCGCCCCTTCGCCCGACGCCCGGTCCTCGCACGACCGACTCCGCCACGCCCTGTGCGCTGGCATGCGGCCGGGAAGGCTCCCGGGAACGCGACGGACCGACCTTTTCACGTCCACTCGCCTCGTGCTCGGGGCGGCATCGAAAGCCAGGAGGCCACCGTGTACGCGGTCATCGCCACGGGCGGCAAGCAGTACCGGGTCAAGCCCGGTCAGGAAGTCGTCATCGAGAAGTTGGCCGGCGAGGTCGGCGACGCCGTCGAGCTCGTCCCGGTGCTCGTCGTCGGCGACGACGGTGACGTCACCACCGGCGGTGACCTCGACGGCCGGGCCGTCAAGGGCACCATCACCGGTCACGACAAGGGCCAGCGCATCCGGGTGTTCACCTACAAGAACAAGTCCCGGCAGCACAAGCGGCGGGGGCACCGCCAGCACCGGACGACCGTCCGCATCGAGGAGATCTGACATGGCGCACAAGAAGGGCGGCGGCTCGTCCAACAACGGCCGCGATTCCAACGCGAAGCGCCTCGGCGTGAAGAAGTACGGCGGCGAGACCATCCGTGCCGGCGGCATCATCGTCCGCCAGCGCGGCACCAAGGTCCACCCCGGCGAGAACGTGGGCCGTGGCGGCGACGACACGCTGTTCGCGCTCGCCGACGGTGCCGTCAGCTTCCACAAGACGCGCACCCGCACCACCGTCTCGGTCCTGCCGACCCAGGACTGACGACCGCGACGTTGCAGCAACGGATCAAGGGCGGCCCGTCGTGGCCGCCCTTTTCCGTCGCTGTCCGACCCACCACGCACACGAGCGGAGCCTGACGTGGACACCCCGAGCTTTGTCGACGAGTGCACGGTGCACGTGCGCGGCGGCGACGGCGGCAACGGCTCGGTCTCCATGCGCCGTGAAGCGCACGTGCCGCGCGGCGGGCCAGACGGTGGCGACGGCGGCCGCGGCGGCGACGTGGTGTTCGTGGCCGATCGCAACACCACCTCGCTGCTCGACCTGCACCGCACCCCGCACCGTCGCGGTGGTGACGGCGGCCACGGGTCGGGGCAGAACCGCACCGGCGCCGAGGGGCGCGACGAGGTCATCAGCGTGCCGCTCGGCACGGTCGTGCGTGACCGCGACACGGGCGCCGTCCTGGCCGACCTCGTCGATGACGGTCAGCGCTGGGTGGCCGGTCGCGGTGGGCGTGGCGGCCGCGGCAACACCGCGTTCACGACGCGCTACCGGCGGCTGCCCCGCTTCGCCGAACGGGGGGAGAAGGTCGGCGACCGCTCGCTGCGGCTGGAACTGAAGATGATCGCCGACGTCGGACTGGTCGGCTTCCCGTCGGCCGGCAAGTCGTCGCTGGTCGCGAGGCTGTCCTCGGCGCGTCCGCGCATCGAGGCGTGGCCGTTCACGACGCTGACCCCCCACCTCGGGGTCATGCGCGCCGGCGAGGACGCCGACGGGCAACCGATCGACGTGGTGCTCGCCGACGTCCCGGGCCTGATCGAGGGCGCGGCCGAGGGCAAGGGCCTTGGCATCCGTTTCCTGCGTCACATCGAGCGCTGCCTGGTGCTGCTCCACGTGCTGGACGCCGTGCCGATGGACCCCGACCGCGACCCGGTGCGCGACCTCGCGGCGCTGCGCGAGGAGCTGCGCAAGCACGACCCGTCCTTGCTCGAGCGTCCCCAGCTGGTGGTGCTGAACAAGCTCGACCTGCCCGACGGCCAGGCGATGGCCGACCTCGTGCGCGAACAGCTGGAGGAGGCCGGCGAGGAGGTGCTGCCGGTGTCCGCCGTCGCCGGCACGGGCCTGGACACGCTGCGTTACCGCCTCGGTGTCCTCGTGGCCGCCGAGCGCGAGGTCCGTGGCGACATCGTGGTCGAGACGCCGGTCGTCGACGAGGAGGTCGTGCTGCGACTCGGTCAGCGCCGGCGCGACTTCGAGGTGACCCGGACCGACGAGGGCTACGAGGTGACCGGAGCCCGCATCGAGCGCTGGGTGCAGATGCTGCCGCTGGAGGACTGGGAAGCGGTCCGTTATCTGCAGGGTCGCCTGCGCCGCGCCGGCGTCGAGAAGGCGCTCGTCGACGCGGGCGCCCGCAAGGGCGACGAGGTCGTCATCAGCGAGCTGGTCTTCGACTTCGATCCCGATCTCGACGATCTCCCGGCCGAGGAACGGGAGGCGATCCTGGCCGGTGAACACGACCCCGAGGACGTCGACCCCGACGAGCTCGAGCCGGAGTGGGACACGACGACGTCCCTGCCCCCCGGGTCGGAGCCCGACGACCTCGGCGGGGCGACACCGTGACGGGCACGGGCGTTCGCTTCGAGCGCCCCCGGCTGGCCGTGGTCAAGGTCGGGTCCTCGTCGCTCCGCGGTCCCGATGGCCGGCTCGACCGGGCCCAGGTCGCGGCCGTCGCCGAACAGCTCGTCGCCGCCCAGGAGGCCGGCACGCAGGTGGTGCTGGTCTCGTCGGGGGCCGTCGCCGCCGGCATGGGACTGCTCGGCCTCGAGCGCCGCCCCACCGACCTGCCGACACTGCAGGCCTGTGCCGCCGTCGGACAGGGTGAGCTGATCCACGAGTACCAGCAGGTGCTGGCGCGGCACGACCGCGCCGCGGCGCAGATCCTGCTCAGCCAGGACGACTTCGTCCGTCGGGCCCGCTACCTCAACGCCCGTACGACCCTGCGGCGCCTGCTCGAGCTCGGGGCGATGCCGGTCATCAACGAGAACGACGCCGTCGCCACCGAGGAGCTGTCCTACGGCGACAACGACCACCTCGCGGCGTTGGTCGCCTCGATGCTCGAGGCGCAGCTGCTGGTCCTGCTCAGTGACGTCGACGGGTTGTTCGACGGCGACCCACGCGTCTCGTCCGAGGTCGGCCTGATCGCCCGCGTCGACGACGTCGATGCGCTCGACGACGCCTCCATCGGCGGCGTCGGTTCCTACGTCGGCTCGGGCGGGATGCGCACGAAGGTCGGCTCGGCGCGGGTCGCCGTTCGTTCGGCTGCGCACGCCGTGGTCGCGAACGCCCGCCGCCCCGACGTCCTCGCCGACGTGCTCGACGGGCGCGACGTCGGTACCTGGTTCGTCGCCCAGGAACAGCGCCTCGAGGCCCGGCGGTTGTGGATCGGCTTCGCCCTGCGCGTTCACGGGCAGATCAGCGTCAACGAGGGCGCCGTCCACGCGCTGCGGGTCGGTGGGGCGTCGTTGCTGTCGGTCGGGGTCGTCCACGCCGACGGCGACTTCGCCGTCGGCGACGCCGTCGAGGTCCTCGGTCCCGACGGACGCGTGGTCGCCCGCGGTCTGAGCAACTACGCGGTCACCGACCTGCGGCGCATCGCGGGACGTTCCACGTCGGCCGCCGCCGAGGCGTTCGGGTCCGGCTTCGCGCGCGAGGTCGTGCACCGCGACGACCTGGTCCTGCTGTGACCGTCCGTCGCTAACCGGCGGCGGCCCGGGCGACGTCCGCGTCGGGTCCGATCCCGAGCTGGACCGACCGGTCCTCGCACACCAGGACGGCTGCCTGCCGGGCCGAACGGAACGTGCGCTCTGCTCCCGACGTGGTGCCCGACGCGTCGGGGAAGGCGGCGGCGTACCAGCTCGCCACGTCCTCGCACAGGGTCCCGGTCCCGTCGCCCAGCGTCACGCCGACCGCGGTCGCGTCCCCGTTCCCGGAGACCGTCACCGCACCGCCGGCCCAGGCGGACGCCGCGAGGCGGGCCTCGGGCAAGGCCGCGGTCTCGTCGCCCCCTGGCGCCTCGAACAGCCACAGCAGCGGGGCGGCGCCGAACTCGTCCCGCAGCAGCTCATCGAACCCGTCGGGCGCGGCGGGACCCGCGAGATCGTCGGGCGGACCGGCATGCGCACCGAACAGGATCTCCGCAGTCGTCGTCGGCGGGTCCGCGTAGGCCGCGTCGACGCCGTCCCAGCCATTCTCGAGCCAGCGGTCACAGACCCAGTCCAGGCCTTCGGTGTAGGGGAACAGCAGCTCGCGCTGGAGGTAGGGCGGCACCCCGTCGAGCCCGGCCTGTGCGCGGGCCGCGTCCTCGCCGGTCGCCGCCTCGAGCTGGTCCTCGACCGCGACGTTGCGCAGTGCCCACCGGTTCATGAACAGTGTCGCGTCGCCCTCAACGACCGCCTGCGCCGCCAGGATGCGGTCCGAGCCCTCGAGCGCCTCGAGGTCGGGCAGGCCGAGCGCCTGGTCGGCCAGGGCGTGCTGCAGTTCGTGCACCAGGGTGATCTTGTCGAGCGTGCCGACCGCGCCGTCGTCGGGGACCCGCACCACCAGTTCGCCGGTGTCCGGCGCGTAGAAGCCGGCCACCTGCTCACCCAGGAGCTCTCGACGGACCGCCGCGAGGTCGGTGTCCGGGGGGACGGCTCCCAACGCGACGAGCAGCCGCTCGTAGGCGTCGTCGCGCGCCGGGTCGGCGTCCTCGGCCAACAGGGCGTCCAGGCGCTCCCGGAGCTGCGTTCC
This sequence comes from Egicoccus sp. AB-alg6-2, assembly GCF_041821025.1. Classification (NCBI taxonomy): domain Bacteria; kingdom Bacillati; phylum Actinomycetota; class Nitriliruptoria; order Egicoccales; family Egicoccaceae; genus Egicoccus; species Egicoccus sp. AB-alg6-2. Next base: position 150,154 of record NZ_JBGUAY010000007.1, read on the forward strand.
CGTGAGGAAGTCGACCTCGACGGGATCGGTCCACGCCAGCCCGCGGTCCGCGGCCACCTGCGGGACCAGGGCCGCTACCAGCGCATCGGGATCGTCGGGGAGCGGCTCGGCCGGCGACGCACCGGTGTTCCCCTCCCGCCCGAGCAGCCCGCCCAGGCCGCCGTCGCCGAGGAGACCACCGAGGTCGCCGTCGAGCAGTCCGTCGAGGCCCCCGTCACCCAGCAACCCCGGCAGACCACCGGACAGGCCGCCGTCGGCGACCATGCAGGCCATGCCGGGCTGGGCGTCGGCGCCGATCAGACCGCCGAGGTCGCCACCACCGAGCAGGCCGCCGAGCAGCCCCCCGAGCCCGTCGCTGCCGTCGAGCAGCCCGTCGAGCAGCCCGCCGAGACCTGCCCCGTCGTCGTCGGGAGCGCGCCCGGCCTCGAGGTCCCGGACCCGCTCCCGCAGCTGGTCGACCTCGCTCGCCAGCTGCTCGGCCCGTTCCTCTGCCGCCGCCGCCCTGCGGGTCTGGACGATCAGGCCGATGCTGGTGGCGATCAACGCCACCGCGGTGGCGCCGGCGACGAACGGCAGGACCCAGGGGCGCATGCCGGCGAGGATAGCCCTGGCACCGCCCGGCACGGCCGGGTGTGTCAGCTGTCGATGCTGTCGACGCTGTCCACGCTGTCCGGACTGTCGGCCGCCTGCGTCGGTGCGGGCGCGGGGGAGCGGACCGTCGGCGAAGGGGCCGGCGACGCGGTCGCGGTGGGGCCGTCGTCGGGCGAGTCGATCGAGGCCGCGGTGGCCGGGGTGGCCGTGGAGGCCGGCGTCGTCGTCGACGCCGCGGTCGTCGGGGTCGCCGGGGTCGGGGCCCGCTCCAGCAGGTCCGGTGCGACGATGACGGCGTTGCGCTCACTGGGCAATTGCGGCACCAGTTCGATCCGCTCGGCCGCGTGCGCGCTGCTCACGTCGAGGTCGATCGGCTCGATCGTCTGCACCGACGGGCGCTGGATCGCGAGTGCGCCCATGCCGATGCTGGCGGCGGCGGTGACCAGCGAGGCGACCTGCCAGCGGCGTGCGGAATCCATCAGCAGCCTCCCTCAGTCGGGGCGTCGGACGCGCAGGGTGGGAAGGGTGTCGTCGGCCTCGCGTGGGAGGCGGAGGGTGTCGGACGTCGGCGCCCTCGGCGCGCGCTGCTCCGCGGCAGCGGCCGACGTGTCGGGCACCAGCGTCTGGACCGGCGCCGTCGTCGACGGCGGCTGCGCGGGCACGCTCGGCGCGGTCGCCTCACGAGGTCGGTCCTCGAGTAGTTCTGTCTCGTCCGCCGCCGGCTGCCAGGGCAGCAGCAGTTCGATCCGGGTCCCGTGGGCCCCGGTGTCGAGCACCACCTCGCCGTCGTGGGCGTCGACGACCGCCTTGACGACGCTCAGACCCAGCCCGGTGGACGAGGGTGCCTCGCCGGCGCGCACGAAGGGGGCGAACACCTGGTCACGGATTTCCTCGGGAATGCCGGGTCCGTCGTCGTGTACGGCCACGACCACGTGTCGCGGGCGGAGACCGGCCTCGACCCGGATGTCGGTGCCGGGCGGGGTGTGCACCTCGGCGTTGGAGACCAGGTTCAGCACCGCCTGGGCGAGGCGGTCGGGGTCGGCCTGCAGCGTGACCGGTGGCGGGGGCTGGATGCGGACCTGACGGCCGCTCGGCGTCCCCGAGAGCCGCAGCTCGAGCTCCTCGAACCAGTGCACGAGTTCGACGGGCCGTCGGCGGGCGAAGTCGTCCATCCCCGAGCGGGCGATCGCCATCAGGTCCTCGACCAGCCGGCCCATCCGCCGCAACTCGTCCTGCAGGATGGCGACGGTCTCGGACGTCAGTGCCCGGTCGCCGGCACCGACGCTCTCGAGCACCTCGAGGTGGCCTCGAGCGATCGTGATGGGCGTGCGGAGTTCGTGCCCGATGCTGGCCATGAACTCGCGCTGTTGGTCCGAGGCCGCCGCCAGGCGGGCGAGCATGGTGTTGAACTCGCGCGCGAGCAGGCCGACTTCGTCGTCGCCGTCGGGCTCGTCGACGCGGGCGTCGAGGGAGCGCAGGTTGGTGTTGCGGGCGGTCGCCGCCAGCTGGCCCAGCGGGGCGAGCGAGCGCCACAGCGTCGCCGCCAGCAGGATGCCCCCGAGCAGCAGCGACACGCCGGCCGCGGCGGCCACCAGTCCGGCGGCCTCCATCGCCTCGGCGCGGACCGGCGCCAACGGCGCGACGATCTGCAGCGTGCCGACCCGGTCGCCGCCGAGGAGGATCGGGACCGTGGCCGTGCGAACGTCACCGGCCTCGGTCGGGATCGTCTCGCGCACGTTCAGCCGGCCCTGGGGCAGTGCGCCCGCGTGGAAGAGCGGCTCGAGCTCGGGCGGCCCGTTCGCCGCGGCCTGCTGATGGCCGTCGGCGAACGTCACGATGGCCCAGTACGACGGCGTCGCGGGATTGAGCTGCAGGTAGCGGGTCACGGCCGCGCGCAGCGCCTCGTCGTCGCTCGCCCCCGGCAGGTCCTCCTGCGCGTCGGCGAGCAGTTCGGACATCGACAGCGCGAAGCGCTCCTGCTCGCGGGCGATGACGATGTCGATGTCGCGACGGCCGTCCTGGAGCAGCAGTTCGTAGGCGAGCACCGCCGCCACGGCGAGGCTGACCGCGAACACGGCCATCGCGGTGGCCGGGACCCGGACCCGGAGGAAGCGCAGCGAGCGGCGCAGGCGGTCCATCACGAGGTCCGCAGGCGGTAGCCGGCACCCCGGACGGTCTCGATCAGGTCCTTGCGCAGCTTCCGGCGCAGGTACCCGACGTAGACCTCGACGACGTTGGAACCGGGATCGAAGTCGTAGCCCCAGACCCGGTCCATCAACTGGACCTGGGACAGCACCTGGTTGGGGTGACGCATGAAGTTCTCGAGCAGCGCGAACTCGCGCGCGGTCAGCGAGACCTCGTGGCCCTCGATCCGGGCTGTGCGCGTCCTCAGGTCCAGTGTGACGCCACCGGCGGTCAGTTCGGTGGCGCTGACCTGGTCCCGGGCGCGGAGACGGGCATGGATGCGCGCGAGCAGCTCGACGAAGCTGAACGGCTTGGTGACGTAGTCGTCGGCGCCGTTGTTGAGGTTGCGCACCCGGTCCTCGACCGCGTCACGGGCGGTCAGGATGATCACGGGGACGTCCGGACGCCGCTGCCGCAACCGTGCGAGCACCTCTTCGCCGGACAGGCCGGGCAACATCAGGTCGAGCACCACGAGGTCGATGTCCTCGTTGCAGGCCAGGGCATAGCCGGTCTCACCGTCGGGGGCGATCTGTACCCCGAACCCCTCGGCCTTGAGCCCGCGCTCGACGAAGGCCGCGATGCGCGCTTCGTCCTCGACGATCAATACGTTCATGGTGGCAGTGTGCAGGACCCGCCGACGTTCGGCGCGGTAGCTGAGAAGCTTCTCATCCCACCCTCAGGCGCGGGCCAGCGGCGGGGACTTGGCTGCGCCCTGCGGCCGGACCGAACGACAGGAGCGCGCGTGGGCGAACGACCGACGGCTGGGCGCGACCCCTTGGCGGCGGCCCGCCACCTCGAGGGCGACGGCGCTCTCGAGGTGCTGCGAGAGGCCAGCCGTCAGGCCGGAGCCCGGCTCGTCCAGGCCACCCTCCGGAGCGTGCACCACCGCCCGGGCCGGTCGGTGACCCACGTCTACGCCGCCACCCTGGCGACGGGTGACCAGCACCACGAGGTGCTCCTGGTCGCCCACGTCGACGCCAAGCCGCTGCCGGCCGACAGCTTCGTCCTGCAGCAGGGCGCCGACGCCGTCGCGGTGTGGCGCTTCCCCAACGATCCGTTCCTGCCCGGGCTCGCGCCGGCGGTGCACTACCAGCGGGTCCGCGAACTCCTCGACACCCTCGACGGGCCGCCCGGGGAGGTAGGTCTACGAACCCGCGCCTACCGGCCGACGCGTCGTGCCGTGGTCGAGGTGACGGTGACCGATCCGGCGACCACCGGCGCGGACGCGCGCGCGAGCGGACGTCTGCTCTACCTGAAGGTCCTGGCGGGACGCCGCGCCGACGAGCTCGCCGAACTCCACCGACAGCTGCGGACGACGGTGCCCGTGCCACGCGTGGTCGGGGTCGCGTCGCGGCAGGGCATCGTGGCGTTCGAGGCCATGGCCGGGGCGACCCTGCGTGAGGCGGTCGTCGGCGGACTGCCCCTGCCGGAGCCGCAGGCGCTGCTGGAGCTGTCCCATCAGTTCGCGGCGAGTGGGCTGCGCAGCCGGCGTGATCCGCGTGCCTTCGCGGATCCCACCCGCCACCTCGACTTCCTCGGCCGGTACGTGCCCGGGGCGGCCGCCGACCTGCAGCGGCTCGCCGCCGAGATCGTCGGGCTCGATGCGCCGCTGGTGCCGGTGCACGGTGATCTGCACGACGGGCAGCTGCTGCTGGCCGACGGGGCCGTCACCGGCGTGCTGGACGTCGACGGTGCCGGCCCCGGACACCTCGTGACGGATGCGGGCAACCTCGTCGCGCACCTCGAGGTCATCGGGCACGTCTGGCCCGAGCTGGCGGACCGGGCGCGCGACTACGCTGCAGCGGTCGCCGAGGCCTACCGACCCGTGGTCGGCGACCGTCCCCTCGCCCTGGCGACCGCCGGCGCCTGGATCGCCCTGGCGACCGGTCCCCACCGCGCCCAGGACCCCGGGTGGGAGACCGAGACCGAGGTGCGTGTCGCCAAGGCGCTCGCCGCAGCGCGGTGACGCGTCCCGTCGGTGTCCGGCGCTGGACATGGCGATGCCCCGCCGGGGCAGACGGGGCATCGCGTCGGGCCACCTGGGCCCGTCGGGTGGCTCAGCTGTCGATCGAGTCCGGGGAGTCGACCGAGTCGGGGCTGTCGGCGCTCGGCGGGCTGTCCGGCGAGGGCGGGGTGTCGGGGCTCGGCGGCGAGTCCGGGGTGGCGGGCGATGGCGCGGATGCCGGGGAGGCAACGCTCGGCGAGCTGTCGGCGGAGACCTGCGCACGGGCGGTGTCGCGGGCCGTCGGCGCGGCGACGGCATCCGGCGAGTCGATCGAGGCCGGGCTCGGCGCGGAGGGCGGGCTGGCCGCCGTCGCCGCCGACACCGGGGAGGCGGTCGAGGCGGGGGACGGGGCCGAGCGTGGCGATGTGACCGAGTCGGTCGAGACCGCCGAAGCCGGGCTGGCGGGGGAGTCGGCCGAGTCGGCGCCGACCCGGTCGCCGAGTCGGTCCTCGGCCTGCAGCGCGATCGGTTCGGGCTCGGGGCCGTTGCCGGCCACGGCGGCGGTCAGGCCCAATGCGCCGGCGGCGAGCGCCGCGGTGGCCGTCGCGGCCGTCACGGTCTTCCAACGGGAGAGGTGCTTCATGGGGGAGGTCCCTTCCTGGTTGCTTGAGGACACCGTGCCCGCCGCAGCTGAGCGCTCGCTGACAGGAGGCTGAGAGAGATCTCAGCGTGGGCCGACACCCCACCGCAGCCAGCGTCCATGGTCGTCGACCTCGGCGACCACGGCGTCGTGCCGGTCACCGTCACGCCACGTCGTGCGCCCGAGCCAGGACCGCGCGACCTCGTCCGGCCTGGTCCCCGGCACGATCCCGCCGCTCTCCATGCCGATGCGGTCGAGGTCGCGGTCGGCGCCGATCGAAGCCACGGCGTCGTCGAACGCCTCCCGCGCGTCGCGCTCGAGGTAGGCGAGCACCCAGGTGTGGCTGATCACCAGGTGCGCGTCCGACGGTGCCTGCGCGGCGACGCCCGCGAGGTCGCCCACCGCGTCCCCGGCGTGGATCGGCACCGGATCCCGAGCGGCGACCTGCAGCGCGGCGCGCAGCCGATCCAGCCGATCGGTCTGTTCCGGCCACACACAGGCCTGCAGCCAGCCGGCCGCGTCGGCGTCGGCGGCCTCGACCGGTGCCGCGTCGAGGCCGGCCCGCCAGGCGAACTCCGGCAACGCGTCGAACGGCGGCTGTCCCTCGACGTCGCACCGCAGTCGCACCGTTGCGTCCGCCGGGCCGAGGCTGGCCGAAACGACGCCGTCGCCGACGAGGTCGTGGCGGAAGTGTCGGAGACGCATCGTCAGGCCGGCCGAGGTGCCGACGTCCAGCCACGCCAGCGGCCGGCCGGCGTCGCGTTCGACCAGTCGCAACGCCGCGAGCAGCGCGGTGCTGCGACCCACCTCGTTGGTCTGGGTGCGGCGGGTGCGGATGCATTCCTCGACGGCGGCACGGCGTTGCAACACGGCGGCGCGGAACACCGGCCACGGGTCGCCGTCGGTCAGGGACCGCGTACCGCCAGCGGTCGGGTACCAGGCGGCGAGCTCGGGAGCCTCCCCCCGCAGGACCAGGTCGTGTACCGCCGCGAACAGCAGGGTGGGGTGGGCGAGTCCGGACGTCGGCGCGGCCGCCAGCAGGCCAGCCACGTCGAGGTCGTGGGCGGCCGCTCGGGCGAGGTGGCCGTACAGCGGGCTGCGTTGCTCGCAGGCGGGGGCGAACCGGCCGAACTTCTCCGCCAGCTCCCGCGGTGAACGGCCGTCACTCCTCATGTGTTCGGGTCGAGCAGCAACTTGCCGACAGAGCGCCGTTCGCGCAGGTCGCGGTGGGCCTGCGCGGCGTCCGCGAGCGGATAGGTGCCGCCGACCACCGGGCGCAACGTGCCCGACGCGGTCAGCGCGAACAGCTCCTGCATCGGGGCGGCGAGGTGCCGCTGCGGATCGCTCATCGCGTGGGCGAGCCAGAAGCCGATGACGCCGCGCGAGCGACGCATCAGCTGACCGAGGTCGACCGGCGACGGCGGCGTGCGGGACGCCATGCCGAAGAACACGAGCCGGCCGAACGGTGCCAGCGCCGCCAGGCTCTGGTCGGTCGTCGTGCCGCCGACCATCTCCAGCACGACGTCGACCTTGCCGTCCGCGGCGTCCTCGATCGCGCCCTTGAGGTCGGCCTCGCCGGCGTCGACCGCGACGTCGGCACCGAGGTCCAGCGCGAGCCGGCGCTTGTCCTCGGACGACGCGACCGCGATCACCCGCCCGCCCCCCCAGTGCCGCGCCAGCTGCACCGCCAGGGTGCCGACGCCACCGGCGGCGGCGTGCACGACCACGGATTCGCCCTCCGACAGCCGCGCCGAGGTCCGCAACAGGTGCCAGGCCGTGGCGCCCTGGAGCACCAGGGCGAGCGCCTGGCCGTCGTCGACGCCGTCGGGTACCTCGAACGTCAGTGCCTCGGCCGCCGCGGCACGCTGCGCGTAGCCGCCACCCGCCAGCAGCGCGACGACACGCCGGCCGTCGGGCGTGGTTCCGACGACCTCCGCCCCCGGCACCAGCGGCAGGCTGGCGGGGGCGAGGTAGGAGTTCTCCGCCTGGTGGGTGTCGGCGTAGTTCAGCCCGGCGTGGGCGACGTCGAGGACGACGCCGCCGGGAAAGGGTGACGGTTCGGGTTCGTCGTCGACGACCTGGAGGACCTCGGGCCCGCCGAACTCGGTGATGCGGATGGCACGCACAGCAGCACTCCTCTGGGTGGTTCAGTTCCGGGTGACGTCGACGACCTCGGCGGCGACGGCGGCCACCAGCTCGGTGGGCGAGAGCAGCAGGGACACGCCGTGCGCACCGCCGCCGATCGCGATCCGTTCGGCACCGGTGGCCGCCGCGTCGACGATCACCGGCAACGGCTGCCGCGTCCCGAGCGGGGTGATGGTGCCGCGCTCATAGCCGGTGGCCTCGCGCGCCTCGTCGGCGTCGGGCAGCGAGAGTCGCGACACGCCGAGGTGCGCCCGCAGCTTCGCCCAGTCGAGTTGCGACGGGCCGGGGACCAGCACGAGCAGGTGGTCGTCCTGGCCGCGACGCACCACCAGGGTCTTGTACAGGTGTTCGACCGGCACACCGAGCCGGTCGGCTGCCTCCTCGACGCTGCGGGCGCGCTCGATGACGCGGACCTCGTGCGCGAGGCCGAGCGCCTCGGCCGCCTCCACCGCGGCGGTTCGGGGGGTCGTGTCGCTCATGACGGTTCTCCTTCGTCCTCGAGGGCGGCCCGCTCCTGGCGCGACTCGACGAAGAACGCGCCGAGTGTCCCGGCGAGCGACGCGAACACCACCAGCGCGTAGATCGACAGCACCAGGCTCAGCAGCCGGCCGGCCAGGCTGACCGGCTGGTGCACCAGGTTCGAGGCGATCGCGAGGTTGGCCGACCAGTACAACGCGTCACCCAGCGACGCCACGCCGCCCTCGCGGCCCCGCTCGAGCACGTACAACAGTTGCCCACCGCCCAGGGTCACGATCCCGGTCGTGACGCCGAGGAACTGCAATCGGCCGGTCAGCAGCCCGCGGGCCGTCCCGAGCGCCCGGTACGAGGACCCGAGCACGCGTGCGGCCGGGAGCACGCGCACGACGCGCAGGGCACGGGCGATGCGCAGCACGCGCAGTACCGGGAGCACCAGGAACAGCACCGAGGGCCAGCGCCGGCGCAGGAAGCGCAACGGATGTCCGGACAGCACCAGCTTCAGCACGAACTCGGCGACGAACACGACCCAGATGACGTTGCCGACCGTGGTCAGCACCGGCAGGATCCGGCCCGGCGCGATCAGCTCGTAGCCGACCAGCGCGGCCCAGACGACGGCCAGTGCCGCCATGGGCAGGTCGAGGCGCCGCTCGACGACCGCGGCCAGCCGCTCGCGCGCGGTCGGTTCCTCGTCCGGGTCGGGATCGAGCGTCGCCGCCGTCTCGTCGCTCACGGGTGCGGTGGCGTCACGGGTGCAGCAGCAGCTTGCCGGCCGTGTTCCCCGACTCGAGGTCGATGTGGGCCTGCTGGACGTCGTCGAGGGGGTAGCGGTCGTGGATGTGCACCTCGAGCTGTTCCTGGGCCACCAGCTCGAAGAGCGCGTTCGCCCGCCACTCGAGGCTGTCCGGCGTGTCGACGTAGTCCTTCAGCGTCGGCCGGGTCAGGAACAGCGATCCCTTGGGATTGAGGATCTGCGGGTCGATCGGGGGCACGGGGCCGGACGAGGCGCCGTAGAGCACCATCATCCCGCGCGGTCGCAGCGAGTCCAGCGAGGCTTCGAACGTGTCGGCCCCCACCGAGTCGTAGACCACGTCGACCCCGACGCCGTTGGTGAGCTCGCGGACGGTGGCGGCGATGTCGACGTCGCGGTAGCGGATGACCTCGTCGGCGCCGAGACGCCGGACCTCGGCCTCCTTCTCGTCGGTCGACGTGCACGCGAGCACCCGGGCGCCACGCCGCTTGGCGAGCTGCAGCAGCAGCCGGCCCACGCCCCCCGCCGCCGCGTACATCAGCGCGGTGTGGTCGCTGCCGAGCGTGAAGGTCGAACTGGTCAGGTAGTGGGCGGTGAGGCCCTGCAGCATCAGCGCCGCGGCCGTGTCGAGGTCGACCCGCTCCGGCACGGGGACCGTCCGCTCGGCGGCGACCGTCGCCAGCTGGGCGTACGAGCCGAGCTGGTCGGTCCATGCCACCCGGTCGCCTTCGCGGCGGTTGGTGACCCCCTCGCCGACCGCACGGACGATGCCGGCGCCCTCGAGCCCGAGACCGCTCGGCAGGTCGAGGGCGTACACGCCGGTGCGCTGGTAGGTGTCGATGAAGTTCACCCCGGCCACCGCCACCTCGACCAGCAGCTGGCCCGGACCCGGCGTCGGCTCCTCCACGTCCTGCAACCGCAGGACCTCGGGACCGCCGAACTCCTCGAACGTGACCGCGCGCACTTCGACTCTCCCTGATCGGGGCGGGGGACGCCCAGCACGGTAGTCCGCCTCGGCGCGGCGGGCCGGCGAGGCGCCCGGCGACGTGTACGGTGCCGCCGCCCGGACAGGAGACCCCTCGTTGGCGACGGTGCAGCCCGATGCCGCGCTCGCGCTGATCGCCCACGACGCGCGCAAGAACGACCTGGTCGCGTTCGCCGAGCGTCGCCGGGCGGATCTGGCCCGGTTCCCCCTGCTGGCCACCGGCACGACCGGCGGGCGCATCGCCGACGCGACCGGCCTCGAGGTCGAACGCGTGGAGTCCGGCCCGGTCGGGGGAGACGTGCAGATCGGGGCACGGCTGGTGGTCGGCGGTGTCCTCGGCGTGCTCTTCCTGCGCGATCCCATGACGGCGCATCCCCACGAACCCGACATCCAGGCGCTGCTCAAGCTGTGCGACATCCACGGCGTCCCGCTGGCAACCAACCTCGTCACGGCCGAGCTCGTGCTCGACGCCCTGGTAGATCGCGACGACGCGCAGCGGGGCACAGGCCCGTGAGGGCCGGTTCCGGTCCCGGCCACGATCTCGTCGCGGGTCCGCTCGTGGGTGACGCCGTCGTGGTGGGCACGGTGGCTGCTCGGCCCGTCGTGCTGGACGTCTGGGTCGGCGGACCGGAGGCCGACGAGGCGGCGGGGACCGTGCTGCTGGTGGCAGGGCTCGGTATGCAGCGCACGGCCTGGACCCCGCAGTTCCTCGACGGCCTGCACGCCGCCGGCTACCGCACCATCGCGGCCGACAACCGCGACAGCGGTCGCTCCAGCGTGCTGCCCGGCACGGTGCTGGAGCTGCCGCGTGCGCCGGACGGCTGGCCCATGCCGCCCTACGGCCTGGCCGACCTCGCCAGCGACCTCGTCGCCTTCTCGACCGGTACGGGGTCGCGCAAGTGCACGTGGTCGGCCTGTCGATGGGCGGCATGGTCGCCCAGCACCTCGCCTTCGGCCACGGTGCCCGGGTCGCCACGCTCACCTCCATCATGTCGACGACCGGGGGTCACGGCGTCGGACGCACGCACCCACAGGCGAGGTGGGTGCTGACCACGCCGACCCCCGTCCGGGACCGCGACGACTACCTCGACCATGTCGTGGCCGTTGCGACGACGATCGGCACCCCGGACCGGGTCGACGCCGCGGCGCGGGCCCGGGCCGCCGTGAGCTGGGACCGGGGCGTGCACCCGCACGGCACGGCCCGGCAGCTCCTGGCGATCCGCGCCGACGGCGACCGCACCGCCCGACTGGCCGCCGTCCAGCTGCCGACCCTGGTGGTGCACGGCGACCGCGATCCACTCATCGACGTCTCCGGCGGCGAGGCCACCGCCCGAGCGGTGGCGGGTGCCCGGCTCGAGGTGGTGGCGGGAATGGGACACGACCTTCCACCCGTGCACGTCGACGGTGAGGTGGTGCCGGCGCTGCTGGCGCATCTGTGGGCACATCCCGCACCCGCCGCGGCCTCCCGGTGAAGCACGCCGGGCGGGGGGCGGATCCGGTTGGTGGGCCGTGACCGACCTGCCGTAGCCTGCGGGGCGATCGCCTGCTTCCGCCGGCCCTGGTGGCCGGCTCCTCCCGCCGTAGCGAATGGCCCCGTGGTGCCCACCTCCCCGAGCGAGTTCAGCGGCGTCGTCGACGTCCGCGAGCGGTTGTCGGCCGTCGGCTACCTGCCGGACGACGCGATCGAGACCGTGACCTACCTGGCCGAGCGGCTGCGCAAGCCGGTGCTGGTCGAAGGCCCGGCCGGCGTCGGCAAGACCGAGCTCGCCAAGGCGGTGGCCGAGGCGCGCGGCGCCGAGCTGATCCGCCTGCAGTGCTACGAGGGCCTCGACGAGGCCAAGGCGCTGTACGAGTGGAACTACAAGAAGCAGCTGCTGCGGATCACCCACGCGCGCGGCGGCGACGGCGGGAACGGCAGCGCGAGTTGGGACGCCGTCGAGGACGACCTGTTCGGCGAGGACTACCTGCTGGAGCGCCCGCTGCTGCGTGCGCTCCGCCATCCCGGTGACGTCGTGCTCCTGATCGACGAGGTCGACAAGGTCGACTTCGAGTTCGAGGCCCTCCTGCTCGAGATCCTCTCGGACTTCCAGGTCACGATTCCCGAACTCGGGACGGTGAAGGGCACGCGACACCCCTTCGTGGTGCTCACGTCCAACAACACCCGCGAGCTGTCCGAAGCGCTCAAGCGGCGCTGTCTCTACCTCCACCTCGACTACCCGTCGGTCGAGCGCGAGAAGCAGATCGTGCTCTCCCGCGTACCCGAGGCACCCGAGCACCTCGCGGACCAGCTCGTCCGGATCGTCCGGAGCCTGCGACAGCTCGAGCTGAAGAAGCCGCCGTCGATCTCCGAGACCCTCGACTGGGCCCGCACCCTGCTCGAGCTCGGCTTCGACACCGTCGACGAGCCCGTCGCACGCAGCACCATGAACGTGCTGCTCAAGTACCAGCAGGACGTCGAGAAGGCCGTCGGGCACCTGCGCCTGCCGCCACGTCCCGAGATGAACTGAGGGCGCGCGCCAGGTGACTGACTCCCCGGTTCCCCCGGACCTCGACCCGGTCCGCGGCCACAGCGACGACCCGCTGTCCGCCGACCGGCGCGTGCTGGTCATCGGGGCCGTCTCCATGGTGGTCCTGATGCTCGTCGGGGCGGTCACCGCGGCCTTCTTCACGCGTTCGGCCTGCGGGCGCATCGGCCCCGACCCCGTGTTGCCCCGCGCCGCCGGCGAGGACGTCGACCGTGTGCTCGCAGAAGCGCTCCCGGACCTGTTCGACGACGAGCGGCTGGCGCTGACCGAGTACCTGCGTGGTCCGCTCGCCGACCGGCTCGGCCCGCTCGCCGGTGCGCTCGACGTGTCAGGTGCGGAGGGCCTCTCGCCGGCCGGGGGTCCGGGGTCCGGGCTCGTGGCGGCGACCGGCGCCACCACCACCGTGTTCGGCGTCCCCGCAGCCGACGTCCGCGCGACGGCCGACGTCGGGGACGGAACGGTCGTCGGCGACGGCGCGACCCTCTACTCGCTCGCCCTGACCAATCCCGGCACCGGTCAGACCGACGCGGTCATGCCGTTGGACGTGCGTCTCGAGGGTGGCGACTGTTTCGACACCGCCACCGTCGCCACCCCCTTCGCCTTCCTGCTCGCCGCCGGTGAGGGGCAGTTGCTGCTGTTCCGGGTCGAGGAGGACGGCGACGTCCCGACGGTCGAACTCCGGGACGCACAGCAGGGCCAGGTCTGGATCGCCGATCTCGACACACCGGCGATCCCACCCGGCGTCAGCGGCGCGCGCCTCGACGGGGCCATGGGCCTCGACCTCGTCGTCGTCGGCCGGCGGGCCACCCTCGACGACACCGCGCCGATCCTGAGCGCCTTCACGCGCGACGGCGGCCAGCTCCGTTGGAGCGTCGAACTCGACGCGGTGGCCGAGGTCGCGCCCGACGGCGACACCCCCGTGTGGGCGGAGGTGGTCGCCGTCGGCGGCGACACGGTGCTGGTGTCACTCTCGCGCGACGACGACCGCGGCCGATCGACCCTGGTCGCCATGGACGCCGCGGACGGCGCCATGCGCTGGGCCACCGACGTGCACGGTTCCGTGCCCGTCGCCGCGCACGTCGACGCCGACGCGGTCACGGTGTTGCTCGACCGCGGCGACCACATCGACGTGGTGATTCGCGAGGCCGACGACGGCAGCGACCGCGGCAGCGCCGGACAGCCCGATCCCGACGGCAGCGGCTTCGACGGTCGGGGCGCCGTGGTCCCCGGCGGCGAAGAGGTACTGGCAACCGTGGGGCGTGGCCTGGTCGTCGCGGGGGCCGACGAGCTGACGCTGCTGGCCCACGACGTCGAGCCGGCACTGCTCGTCGACGCCGTCGTCGTCGACGGGGCCACGGTCCTGCTCGTGGCCAGTGGTGACGGTGCGGCTGCCGTGGTGTTCGCCGCTCCGTAGGCTGGACACGGACCGGGAGGCAGTCGTGGACGAGCGTGTCGCACACGTGTTGGCCGAGGGCCCGCCGCCGCTCAACGGCTTCCTCCAGCGGGTGCTGGACTTCGTGCAGGCGCTGCGCCGTGCCGGCGTCGGCCCCACGCAGTCCGAGGCGATCGACGCGGTGCGGACCCTGCCCCATCTCGACCTGCTCGAACGCACCCAGCTACGTGAGGCGCTGGCCGCCGTGACGGTCACCTCCCAGACCCAGCGACGCGCCTTCGACGACCTGTTCGAGCTGTACTTCCCGGCACGGAAGGCGGCCGCGGACGACACCCCGCCGGTCACCGACGAACCGGCCGACGAGACCGATCCCGACGACTACCTCCAGGACCTGCTCGACGAACTGATGGAGGGCGGCGACGAGGCGGTCCGGCGCATGGCCCGTCTCGCCGTCGACCAGTTCGGCAGGGTCGAGGGGCGGGACGGCGGCGTGTCCTACTTCCAGTACAAGGTGTTCCGCGCCGTCGACCTGCAACAGCTCCTGCGGGACATGCTCGGCCGTGCCGTCGACGACGAAGGCCAACTCACCCCCCTGCAGGAGCGGCTGTACCGGGACGAGTTCGAGGCCAGGCTGCGCACCTTCCAGCAGGAGGTCGAAGCCGAGATCCGGCGTCGTGCGGCCGCCCAACGCGGCCTCGACCAGGTTGCCGACCGCATGACGCGTCCGCCCGTCGAGGAACTCGACTTCTTCCACCTCTCCGCCGAGGACCAGGCCCAGCTCCGGGCCCAGATCCGGCCGCTCGCGCGCAAGCTGGCCACCCGCGTGTCGGTGAAGCGGCGGCACGGCAAGGATGGCCGGCTCGACGTGCGGCGCACGGTGCGCCAGTCGCTGGCCACCGGCGGGGTGCCGTTCGACCCGAAGTTCAAGCCGCGCCGGCCCCACAAGCCGGAGCTGTTCCTCATCTGCGACGTCTCCGGATCGGTGGCCTCGTTCGCCCGGTTCACCCTGATGTTCGTCCACGCGCTGCAGGAACAGTTCAGCAAGGTGCGCTCGTTCGCGTTCATCGACACCCTCGACGAGGTCACCGCCCTGTTCGAACAGGGCGACGCCGCAGACGCGATGCGGCGGATGATGTCCGAGGCCGAACTGGTCTGGCTCGACGGGCACTCCGACTACGGCCACTCCCTCGAGCGCTTCCACGCCGAGTACGCCCGCGACCTCACCCCCCGCTCCACCGTCATCATCCTCGGCGACGCGCGCAACAACTACCGCCAGGCCAATGCCTGGGTGCTGCAGGATCTCGCCCGGCGGGCTCGCCGCCTGTACTGGCTCAATCCCGAACCGATCCAGTTCTGGGACACCGGCGACTCGATCTCCTCGTCGTACGCGCGCTTCGTCGAGGACATGGTGGAGGTGCGCAACCTCAAGCAGCTGGCCGCGTTCGTCGAGCGGATCGCCTAGCTCGTCGGCGGGGAACCGGGGTCGGGTCGCCGACGTCCCACGGGGGACGGGCCCGTGGAGGTGTGTTGCCGTGGTGACGGTTCGGTGGGCGGTGCTGGCGGTGGGAGTCGCGCTGGTCGTGCTGGTTGCGGCGAGCCCTGCGACGGCGCTGTCGTGTGTGGGGCACGAGGATGCGTCGGCGGCGGCGATCCTGGCGGGGGAGGAGCGCTTGGGAACGCTGCGTGACTTCGACGAGGACTACCGCGGGGCGGTGCTCGGCACGGTCACCGACGTCGACACCGACGAGCGCGAGGGCAGCGCGACCCACGGAGCCACGACCGTCCATCTCGAGGTGCACGCGACCTACGGCGACGTCGGGGCCGAGTCGGTTCGGATCGAGATGTCCGACCCCGGGTGGATGTCGGGCTATCCCTTCGAGGTCGGCACGACCTACTTCGTCCCGATCCGGCACGAGCCGAACGCGATCATGGGCTGCGAACCGATCACCCCGGTCGCGCCCGACGAGGTCGACGGGCTGGTGGCACAGCTGGACGAACCGGCACCCGGCGTCGTGCTCACGGTCGGGTCGGAGCGCATCAGTGTGGTGCCGGCGGCTTCCGGGGAGGGCGACGACGGCGGCCTGCATCCGCCGGCGTGGCTGTGGGTCGCGCTCGCCGGCGTGCTCGTCGCGGGGGCCGTCGCCGTCACCGCCATCGTGGGACGCGACTGAGTGATCGGCTCGCGGCTCGGCACCGGCCAGCGACCCCCACGCGATAGCGTCGCGATCCGGATCCTCGTCCAGCGGGAGAGTCGGATCGGTGCGCTACTACTGGGACTACCTCGGACTCGATGACCTGCTCGGCGCGCAGCGGCTCGCGTCGATCGAGGACGGCGGAGCCCCGGCGCACGACGAGATGTTGTTCATCGTCACCCACCAGGCCTTCGAGCTGTGGTTCAAGCAGATCCTGTGGGAACTCGACGCGGTCGTCGACACGCTGGCCGCCGCGCCCGTCGACGAACGCGAGATGGGGCAGGTGCTCCACCGCCTCGAGCGCATCAAGGAGATCCAGCCGCTGCTCGTCCAGCAGTTCGCGGTCCTCGAGACGATGACACCGCTGGACTTCCTGGACTTCCGCGACCTGCTCATCCCCGCCAGCGGGTTCCAGTCGCTGCAGTTCCGCCTCGTCGAGAACCGCCTCGGCCTCGACCCGGCCAAGCGGATGAAGATCCAGGGATCCCACTACACGTCGCGCCTGTCGCGCGAACACGCCGAGCGGGTCGCCGCCTCCGAATCCGAGCCGACCCTGCTGGGTGCCCTGGACGCCTGGTTGGCCCGCACCCCGTTCCTGCGCTTCGGCGACTTCGACTTCTGGTCCGCCTACCGCGACGCGGTCACGGCCATGATCGAACGTGACCGCGCCCTGATCGCCTCCAACGCCAGCCTGGACGAGGTGAGCCGCCAACAGCAGCTGGACGCCTTCGAGACCACGGTCGAGACCTTCGCGACCCTGTTCGACCGCGATCGCTGGGAGGAACTGCGCGCCCAGGGCAAGCGCCGCCTGTCGCACGAGGCCTTCCTGGCGGCCCTGCTCATCTCGCTCTACCGCGACGAGCCCGCCTTCCACACCCCCCACCGGCTGCTGCGCACCCTGGTCGACCTCGACATCGGCTTCAACGCGTTCCGCAACGCCCATGCCCAGCTCGTCCACCGCACCATCGGGGGACGCATCGGCACGGGCGGAACCTCCGGACACGAGTACCTCGAGGCGGCCGCGCGTCGCCACCGGGTCTTCACCGACCTGTTCGACCTCGCCACCTACTCGGTGCCGCGTGACGAGCTGCCGGCGCTGCCGGGCGACGTACGGGAGCAGCTGCGGTTCCGGTTCCAAGCCGCCACCGGGAACGGTTGAGCATGCTGCGCCGCGTCGGGCTGCTCGGTGGGACCTTCGATCCGCCACACCTCGGGCACCTGGTCGTCGCCGAATCGGCGCGGATCGACCTCGAGCTGGACGAGGTACGGCTGCTGGTCGCCGGCGACCCGTGGATGAAACCCGTCGTCACGCCGGCCCGCCACCGGGTCGAGATGGCGCGGCTGGCCACCGTCGAGGACCGCTTCCTCACCGTCGACGCCCGCGAGACCCGCCGTGCGGGGCCGACCTACACCGTCGACACCCTCGAGGAACTGCACGCCAGCGAGCCCCACACCGAGTGGTGCTTCCTGCTCGGGGCCGACGCGACCGCGCGCATGGGGGAGTGGCACCGCATCGACGACGCCCGTCCCCTGGCGCGCTTCGTGGTCGTCACGCGCCCGGGGCACGACCTGCACCTCGCCGGTTCCGCGGGCGTCGAGCGCCTGGCGGTGCCCGCCGTGGCGGTGTCGTCGACCGAGTTGCGCGACCGGTACGCCGCGGGGCGCGCGACCCGTTACCTCGTTCCCGATCGTGTCGACAGGTACGTGCGAGAACAACGCCTGTACGGAGTCGAGTGGTGAAGCAGCGGGGCGCGAAACCAGCCCGGCGGACGATGTCCGCCGCGCGCCGACGCCGGCTGCAGCGACTCCAGCGACAGGCGGAACGTCGCGGGCGCTCACCGCTGCTGCGGTTGGCGACGGCGCTTGCCGTACTCCTGGCCGCGCTGGCACTGATGGCGGTCGTGGCGACGGCGACCGGGCGTTTCGTCCTGCCGGCCGAGCTCACGACCACGCGGGCCGCGACCTCGGCCAGCCCGACCGAGGTGTCACGCCAGCGCGAACTGGTGGTCCGCGTCGTCGACCACAGCGGCCGGCCGGACCTGGCCGTCGAGGTGGCCGAACTGGCCGCCCCCGGCGGATTCTCGACCTTCGCCGGCCCGGCGCGGGGCGAGGGCGCGGAGAGCACGCGCATCCTGGTGCATCGCGACGCACCGGAGGTCGTCGCCGCCGCCGCCGACCTGCGCGACCTGCTCGGTCTCGGGGTGATCGAACGCGTCGCGGCGGCACCCGAGGGGATCGACCTCACGGTGGTCGTCGGGGCGGACTACGCCGCCGACACCGCCTCGCGGTAGGACGTCGGCGGCCTCGCACGGCACGCGCCGCTGTGGTTCCCTGTCCGGGTCCGCGCCGCCGCGGGGACCTTCCTGCACCACCCGACGAAGAAGAGCTCGCCCGTGCCTGCAACCGACGAAGCCGTCGCGCTCGCCGTCGCCGCCGCCGATGCGGCCGACGACCTCAAGGCCACCGACCTGACCATCCTCGAGGTGGCCGACCTGCTCGCGCTGGTCGACGTCTTCCTGCTGGTCAGCACGGCCAGCGACCGGCAGCTCAAGGCCGTGTCCGACGCGGTGGAGCGGCGCCTGCAGCTCGACCACGACCGCAAGCCCCTCCGCCGCGAAGGCACCGCCGAAGGAGGCTGGCTGGTCCTCGACTACGGCGACCTGGTCTGCCACCTGTTCTCCACCGAGGAGCGCGACTTCTACGCCCTCGACAAGCTCTGGGCCGACGTGCCACGGCGGGACCCGCGGACGGGTGAGCGCCTCGGCGGAGCGCCGGCGCCGATCGGTGCCGGCAGCCACCGCGAGGACGTGTGAGGCGTCTGGTCCTGGTCCGCCACGGCGAGTCCAACTGGAACGCGGCCAGCCGGATCCAGGGCCAGCAGTGCGCCGGACTGTCCGACCGCGGCATGACCCAGGCACGCCAGGTCGGGGGCGCCCTCGCGAACGCCTACCCGACCGCCAGGGTCGTCGTCTCCGACCTCCGGCGCTGCCGACAGACCGCGCAACCGCTGCTGGACGCGCTCTCGATCGACCCGGTCGTCGATCCCCGTCTGCGTGAACGCAGCTTCGGTGACTGGGAAGGTCGAACGCGCGACGAGGTCGAGCGCCTCGACCCGGCCCGGTGGCGCCGATGGCGCGACCACGACGACGACGTGCTGGCCGAGGTGGGCGGCGAGCCCGACGGCGTCTTTCTCGCCCGGGTCGAACCGCTGCTGCGCGAGCTGCTCGCCGGCACCGACGAGGGCGGAGTCACCATCGCGGTGACCCACGGGGGACCGATCTGGCACGGCAGCCACGCCCTGCTCGGGCTCCCTGTCGGGACGCTCGGCACCGTGCACAACGCCTCGGTCACCGAGCTGGTGGCCTGGCAGGGCCCGCGGGTCGTGCTCGAGCGCTGGAACGAGGTCGCGCACCTGCCCGTCGAACTCCGTGTCGGCTGGCGACCCGCCGTCGGCGCCTGATCAGACCCGTCCGCTGGGTGATCCGCCCGGCACGGGGGCGGGGTGCACGGCGTTGTCGATCGCGGCGAACGAGCTGGCGTCCACGTCGCGTGCGATCGCGAGCACGTGGTCGGCGTCGCGGCGGCGCACCGTGGCCAGGACCATGTCGACGTCGCCCTTGTAGCCGGTGCCGCGGAACACCGTGGCGCCGAACCCGGCGGCATGGATCGCCCGGGCGATGGCGTGGCCGAGCTCCAGCGGGTGCCCGTCGGCGTCCGTCCGGGTCGCGTCGGCGTAGACCCGGACCGTGGCCATCCCGAGCCGCAGGTGACCGGTCAACTGCACCCCGATCAGCGTGCCGAGGGCGACGCCGACGACGAATCCCGCGGCACGCACCGGGGTGACGTCGGCGAACACGATGCCGGCGGCCGCGAGCCAGGTGCCGGCCTCGAGTCCGGCGGTGACCGCCGCCAGCCAGCGTCGCTGCTGGACGACGAACACGACCTTGAACACGTTGAGGGACACGTCGGCGACCCGGAGCAGGGCGATGGCCACGGCGGGCCATGCGAGCTGCCACAGGGCGGCGACGTCGAGTGGGAGGACGTCGGGCACGGCAGGATCTCGATCGAGGAAGCAAGCGGGGGAGCGGGCGTGGGATCACCCGGCGGAACGACCTCGCACCCGTCGGCCGGAACCGGCCGGTCTGCAGCGAATTCGGACCGCCGTGGCCATCGGAAACGTGCGGCTCGTGTGCGCGAATCACCACGCGGCGGTCGACGGCGTCGCGGATTGGGGCCCTGAACTGGACGAGGTAGCCCCTCGCCCGACCAGTTGCCCGCCGCTTGCCGCTGAGACGGCGAATTCGGGCTTCTGAGGCCCGCCGCGCCCGGCGATGTGGTCGTCCGACCATACCCCAGCGGGCCCCGGCGCGGCGCCGTCGATGCCAGGGGGCAACCGCCCCCGACGTCGGGCCACCCCACCCGCTCCGCAGACGCTGCCGAAACCTCGTTTGCTGGATGCCCGGCCGAGGCAACAGGCGCTCGGCCACACCGAGAACGGAGGGACACCGTGGCACAGCCACAGACCTACGGGGCAACTCCCGACAGCGGCACGTCAGAGACCGTCGATCTCACCAAGGAAGAGGGACGCCAGGTCGCCGAGGACGCGAAGCAGCAGGCCGGTGCGGTCGCTGGCACCGCGAAGGAGCAGGCGGGGACCGTCGCCAACGAGGCGATGCACCACGTCCAGGACCTCGCGACCGATGCCAAGCACCAACTGCACCAGCAGGCGCGACAGCAGACCGACGCCTTCGGCAACGTCATCGGCACGCTCGGTGGCCGGGTCAAGGCGCTGGCCAACGGCGACGTGGACGAAGCAGGTCCGGTCGGTGACTACGCCCAGCGTCTCGCCGGTCAGGTCGACCAGTTCGCCAACCGTGTCGACGAACTCGGGTTCGACGGCATGATCGACGAGGTGCAGCGCTACGCCCGCCGCAAGCCGGGTGCGTTCCTGCTCGGTGCCGCCGTCGCCGGTTTCGCCGTGTCGCGTCTCGCCCGCGGCGCCCAGGCGGCCCAGAGCCACGACCAGTCCGGTTCGGCAGGCATGTCGAACACGATGCCGAGCACCGGTACGACCGCGCCGACCGGCATGGGCGGTTCGCCCACCGGCACGACGGCAGGCGCCGGGCTCACGCCGGGATCCGGGCCCACGACCCCGGGTATGGGCGCCGGTCTGGGAACGGGTGCGGACGTCGGCACGCCGCCGGTGCCGCCGATGCCCCGCACGGGGAGCCCCGCGACCGGCCTCACCACGTCGCCGTCCACCGACGACGACCTCTTCACCTCGGGGAGGGACGAGCGATGAGCACCACCCCACACGGCTCCGAGGCCGTCGACGACCTGCGGGTCGAGACCGCCTCGGCGGCCCCACCCGGGCCCGACGCCTCGCTGAGCGACCTGATCAGCCGCCTCGGTGACGACGTGACCCTGCTGTTCCGCCAGGAGGTGGAACTCGCCAAGGTCGAGTTGAAGCGCGAGGCGACCACCGCCGCCAAGGCCAGTGGCATGTTCGCGGCCGCCGGCGTCGCCGGCCTCGTGACGCTGCTGCTGCTCGCGTGGGCCGCCGCCTGGGGGCTCGCCGAGGTCGTCCCGACCGGCGTCGCGTTCCTGATCGTCGGGATCGTGTTCGGCCTGATCGCCGCCGGCCTCGCCATGGCCGGGAAGAAGCGGTTCGAACAGGTCGACTTCACCCCCCACGCCACCATCGAGACCTTGCAAGAGGACAAGCAGGTCATCACGGATCGGATGAGTTCATGAGTCAGTACGCCACCGCCCCGACCTCCCAGGATCCCGAGCAGCTGCGCCGCGAGATCGCCCGGACGCGCGCCGACATGGACCGCACCCTGGCCGAGCTCGAGGACCGCGTCAGCCCGACCCGGATCCGCGAGCGCCAGACCGAGAAGGTGCGCGGCGGCTTCGCCCGCGCCAAGAGCGCCGTGATGGGCGCGACGCCCGACACCGACCAGGTCCGGGGCCGCGCCTCGGGCATGGCCGACAGTGCCAGCAGCACGCTCAGCGAGGCCGGTGACGCGATCCAGCAGGCACCCCAGCGCCTCGAGTCCGCCGCACGCGGCAACCCGCTCGCGGCGGGCCTGATCGCGTTCGGCGCCGGTGCGCTGCTCGGTTCGCTGATGCCGGCGACCCGTGCCGAGGAGCAGTTGGCCGGCGAGCTCCGCGACAACTTCGAGGAGCCCGTCAAGCACCAGCTGCAGGACGCTGGTCAGCAGGTCAAGAGCGAGCTGCAGGAGCACGCCCAGCAGGCGGTCGAGGAGACCAAGCAGACCGCCCAGCAGGCGGTCGAGGAGACCAAGTCGCAGGCCCAGGACGCGGCCGGACAGGTCCAGGCGCACGCGAAGGACTCCGCCGAGACGGTCCGCGAGCAGCGCTGACCGTCGCCACACCCGTCCGGCCCCGCGACGCGCGGGGCCGGACCACGCCCCGAACCAGGAGAACCGCCTTGGGACTCGCCGACAACAACGAGCGCGACGGCGCGACCGACGTCAGGAAGAGCGACCGTGTCGTCGACGTCCGCAACCCCGACGAGCGCGCCGTGGAGGCCCGTGCGTCGCAGGGTGGCCAGCGGCGGAGCGCGGATCGCGACGGCCAGGACGCCGCGCAGCCCACCGACATCTCCTCCAGCGGGTGGAAGGCAGTTGGCAAGCGGGTCGTGACCGAGCTGAAGAACGACCACGTGTCGTTGCTCGCGGCCGGGGTGGCCTTCAAGGGCCTGCTGGCGCTGTTCCCGACGATCATCGCCGCCATCAGCATCTGGGGTCTGGTCGCCGACCCCCAGCAGATCGAGCAGCAGATGGAGGGCCTGACGGGCTACCTGCCCGCCGACGCGGCCAGCCTCATCGAAGGGCAGATGACCCAGGTCGCCGAGGGCGGCACGGGGGCACTGTCGTTCGCGTTGGCCATCTCGATCCTGCTGGCCCTGTGGAGCGCCTCGGCCGGCATGGCCGGCCTCATGGAGGGCGTCAACGCGGCCTACAACGAGGTCGACCGGCGCAAGTTCCCCAAGAAGCGCGGTTTGGCGCTCGGTCTGACCTTCGGCGGCATCATCTTCCTGCTGGTCACGCTCGGTCTGATCGCCGTCCTGCCCGCCGTCGCCGACCAGCTCGGCCTCGGACGCGCCGGGGAGCTGGCGGTCCGCATCGGGCAGTGGCCGCTGCTGGCCCTGCTGGTCATCGGTGGGCTCGCATTCATCTACAAGGTCGCACCCGACCGCGACGACCCGCAGTTGAAGTGGGTCACCGTCGGTGCGGTCGTCGCCACGGTCCTGTGGCTGATCGGATCGGCGATCTTCACCCTGTACGTGGAGAACTTCGGCAGCTTCGGTGAGACCTACGGCGCCTTCGCCGGCATCATCGTGCTGATGTTGTGGCTGTACCTGACCGCCTTCATCGTGCTGCTCGGTGCGGAGATCAACGCCGAGCAGGAACGCCAGACCACCAACGACACCACGGTCGGGCAACCGAAGCCGATCGGTGAGCGTGGCGCGTACGCCGCCGACACGCGGCCCGAGGACCACGAGGGTCGCCAGGCCTGAGACCGACCCGCCCGCGCCCGCCGGCCCGTCGCTGGCGGGCGCGGCGCACCCACCGACGACGAGGGACGCATGGGCGCACGGCCGGAAGTGCGTTCGGTCGTGCTGGGCGCGTCGACCTTCGGGTTCGGGCTCGGGGGACTGACCGACGGCATCGTGTTGCACCAGCTGCTGCAGTGGCACCACCTCGTCAGCGCGCGGGTCCCGCCCGACGACCGGGCCGCCCTCGAGGCGAACCTGTTCTGGGACGGCGTCTTCCACCTGTCGACCACGGTGGTCCTGGTGATCGGCGTCGTCGTGCTCTGGCGCGGCTGGGAACGCCGGGACCGGGCCACCGCCGACCTGGCCGGCCTGGCCGGGCTGACACTGATCGGCTGGGGCGCGTTCCATGTCGTCGACCAGCTCGTCTTCCACGAACTGCTCGGCCTGCACGACATCCGACAGGGCGCCGCCAATCCCGGCATCTACAACTGGAGCTACTTCGCCATCGGCCTGCTCCTCGCCGCCCTCGGCTGGCTCGTGCTGAGGCGCTGGGGCCGTCTGGGCCTGCCGGACCGACCATGAACCGAACCACGGGACGACCGCGCTCCGCCCGGACACGAACTCGCCCCCGCCAGCGATGCTGACGGGGGCGAGTTCGCGCTCAGGTGGACCGGATGGGATTTGAACCCACGACCCCCTCCATGCCATGGAGGTGCGCTGCCGGACTGCGCTACCGGCCCGAGGCGCGCGTCACGCCGAAGCGTGCCGTGCGGCGGCGCAATGTACACGGTGTCGGCAGGCCGGTCGAACCGGTGCCGGCGTCGCCCGGGCAGCACCGCGGCAGGCCGGGTGAGAGCGGCAACCGGTGACGGCTACGCTCGTGCGGCCCCCGCCACGGGGGTTTTCACGTCCGGTGTTCCCATCGAAGTCCGACTGAGGAGTGGTCCGTGAGCGACGGGCAGGCGACCCCGACCGGCGACGAGGTCGAGCGCTACGACCCGCTCTCCTTCGAGCCCGAGCTGGCGGCACGGTGGCACGACGAGCGCGTGTACTCGCTGCCGTTGGACGCGAACACGCAGACCGACGGTTTCTACGCGCTGACGATGTTCCCGTACCCCAGCGGTGACCTGCACATGGGGCACGCCGAGATCTTCTCGATCCACGACACGCTGGTCCGGCACCTGCGCATGACCGGCCGCACGGTGCTCAACCCCATCGGCTGGGACGCGTTCGGCCTGCCGGCGGAGAACGCCGCCCGCAACCGTGGCGCCGACCCGGCGAAGTGGACCTACGCCAACATCGCCGAGCAGCGCGCCACGATCGTGCGGCTCGGCTACTCGTTCGACTGGGACCGGGTGCTGCACACGTGCGACCCGGAGTACTACCGCTGGACCCAGTGGCTGTTCCTGCAGCTGTTCGACGCCGGGCTCGCCTACCGCCGGGGGGCCGCGGTCAACTGGTGCGAGGGCTGCCAGACGGTGCTCGCCAACGAGCAGGTGGTCGACGGTGCCTGCGAACGTTGCGGGACCGTCGTCGTGCGCAAGCCCCTGACGCAGTGGTTCTTCCGGATCACCGACTACGCCGACGAGCTGCTCGACGCCCTGCCCTCGCTGGACTGGCCGGAGCGCGTCAAGACGCTGCAGCGCAACTGGATCGGCCGCTCCGAGGGCGCCGAGGTCACGTTCCGCACCGCCGAGCCCGACGGCGGCGCCGCCGGCGAGGAGGTCGTGGTCTACACCACCCGTCCCGACACGCTCTACGGCGCGACCTACTTCGTGTTCTCGCCCGAACACCCACTCGTCGCGGCGCGGATGGGCGACGACCCCGACTACCGCGTCTTCATGGACGCCGTGTCCCGCAAGTCCGAGATCGAACGGCAGGCAGGCTTCGACTCCAGCCTCGAGAAGGGCGCCAACCGGGCCAAGCGGGGCCTGCGGCTCAACTTCGACATGATCAACCCGGCCACGGGCGAGGTCATCCCCGCCTACGCGGCCGACTACGTGCTCATGGACTACGGCACCGGCGCCATCATGGCCGTGCCCGCCCACGACCAGCGCGACTTCGACTTCGCCCGCCAGGAGGGCCTCGAGGTGCGGGTCGTCGTCGCCCCCGACGACGGCAGCGACCTCGGATCGGGTGGCCACGGGCGCGACGGCGCCACCATGACCGAGGCGTATGCAGGCGACGGCCGCACCGTCAACTCCGGGGACTACGACGGCCTCGACTGGCGCGAGACGAAGCAGCGGATCACCGCCGACCTCGAGGCTCGGGGCCTCGCCAAGGCGACCGTCAACTACCGTCTGCGCGACTGGCTGATCTCGCGGCAGCGCTCCTGGGGCGCGCCGATCCCGATCATCCACTGCCCGGCGTGCGGCGAGGTGGCCGTCCCCGAGGACCAGCTGCCGGTGCGGCTGCCGGACGACCTCGACTTTCAGGTGACGGGCTCGCCGCTGGCGATGCATCCGACGTGGAAGCACGACGTCAGCTGCCCGTCGTGCGGGTCGCAGGACGCCGTGCGCGACACCGACACCATGGACACCTTCGTCGACTCGTCGTGGTACTTCCTGCGTTATCTCGACCCCCACAGCGACACCGCCGCCTGGCCGGTCGACGAGGCCGGCCGATGGCTGCCCGCCGACCAGTACACCGGTGGCGTCGAGCACGCCGTGCTGCACCTGCTCTACGCCCGGTTCGTGGTCAAGGCCATGCGCGACCGGGGCCTGGTGCAGGCCGACGAGCCGTTCCAGGCCCTGTTGAGCCAGGGGCAGGTCATCCTGGGCGGCGCCTCGATGTCGAAGTCGAAGGGCAACCTCGTCGTGCCCGGCGAGGTCTACGAGACCTACGGCGCCGACGTGCTGCGCGGCACCATGCTGTTCGCCTCGCCGCCCGAGGACGACATCGACTGGGCCGACGTGTCCCCCGGCGGGATGCACAAGTGGCTCTCGCGTGTGTGGCGCCTCAGCGTCGAGCACATCGCCCGCGAGGAGGCCGGGCTCGGCCGACCGGGAACCGACGACGCGGTGGCGGCCCTGCGCAAGGCGACCGCGGCGGCCATCGTGGGTGTGAGCGAGGACTACGAGGCCCGCAAGTACAACACGGTCATCGCCAAGCTGATGTCGCTGACCAACGCCGTGCTCGACGCCACCCGTGGGGGAGCGCACGGTCCGGCCGTCCGGGACGCCCTCGAGACGCTCCTGACGCTGCTCGCGCCGATCTGCCCGTTCATCACCGAGGAACTGTGGTCGCGCCTCGGGCACACCGACTCCATCCATCGGCAGTCGTGGCCGCAGGCCGACACCTCGCTGCTGGTCGAGGACGAGGTCACCATCGTGGTGCAGGTCAACGGCAAGGTGCGTGGCCGCGTCACCGTGCCCACCGGCGCCGACCAGCAGGTCACGGAGGCGGCCGCCCGCGCGACCGTCGCCGACCAGCTCGGCGGCGAGGTCCGTAAGGTGATCGTCGTGCCCGGCAAGCTCGTCAACCTCGTCGTCTGAACCTCCCCGGCCGGTGTCGCGCGGCCGGCGTCGGCCGGGGCCACGGGCCACTGGCCGCGGCCGGCGGGTCACGATCCGGCCGGTAGCGTGATTTCACACGCACGGTCGGACCGGGGAGAGCAGGTGGAGCCGCGTTTCGTGCGGGCGAACGGCCTCGCCTTCGCCTACGTCGAGCAGGGGCCGAGCGACGGGCCGCTCGCGCTGTGCCTGCACGGCTTCCCCGACACCCCCGCGACATGGCGTCACCTCATGCCAACGCTGGCCGAGGTTGGCTTCCGTGCCGTCGCGCCGTGGCTGCGCGGCTACCCACCGACCGAGCTGCCCCGTGAGCGGCGCATCGCCCCGGACACCCTGGCCGCCGACGTCAACGCGCTGCACCGCGCCCTGGGCGGTGACCGCGACGCGGTCCTGGTCGGCCACGACTGGGGTGCCGTCGCCGCCATGCGCGCCGCCGCAGCGGCGCCCGAGCGGTGGCGCCGCCTGGTCACCCTGGCGGTCCCGCCCGAACGCATCCTGCTCGGTGCCGTCGGCGACCGCCGTCAGGTCCTGCGTTCGCGCCACGCCATGGCGGCGCTGGTCCCGGGAGCGGAGCACCGGTTGATGGCCGGCGACGCCGAGGGATTCCTGCGACTGTGGCGCCGCTGGTCGCCGGGGTACGTGCCGGGACCGGACGACCTCGAACCGCTCCAGCAGATGCTGCGCACGCCGGGGGCACCGCGGGCGATGCTGGCCTACTACCGCGGCTTCGCGCCGGCGGTGGTCTCCCGGCGGGCGCTGTCGCACCGCGTTTCGCTGCCGCCGCAACCGCACCTGGTGCTGCACGGCCGGCAGGACGGCTGCGTCGGCGTCGAATGGGCCGAGCGTGCTGAAGGCCGCCTGCCCCACCCGGCGTCGAAGGTGATGATCCTCGACGACGCTGGTCACTTCCTGCACCTCGAACGGCCGGAGGAGGTCGGTCGGCTGGTCCGGGAGCACCTCGGCGCCCGTGGCAGGACCGTCCCGGCGGTGCGGGCCTGACGTCGCTCCGCCGCGTGCCCGGCACGGTCTCGTAGGCTGCCGCAGGACGGGAAGGTGTGCGGTGGGTCGAGGTGTCGCGGTGGTGACCGACTCGACGTGCGACCTGCCGCTCGAACTCGTGGAGCGGCTGGGCATCCGCGTCGTGCCGCTGTCGGTGACCTTCGGGGACGAGACCCTGATCTCGGGGGTCACGATCTCGCACGAGGAGTTCTACGAGCGGCTCGCCGCCGAGGCGCGGCTGCCGACGACCTCCCAGCCGGCGCCGGCGTGGTTCGAGGAGGCCTACGGCGACTGCCTCGACGACGACCACGACGCGGTCGTGTCCGTCCACGTCTCCGCGGCCCTGTCGGGGACGGTCGCCCTGGCCCGCCACCGAGGCGCGAGCGCCGGTCTGCCGGTCGAGGTGCTCGACAGCCGACTCGTGGGTGGGGCACTCGGCCTCGCCGCGTTGCGGGCGCACCGCGTCGCCACCGCGGGGGGCGGTGTCACCGAGGTCGTCGCCGCCGCCGAGACCGTCCGCGACGGTGCCCTGAGCCTGCTCGTCGTCGACGACCTCGCCCACCTGAAGCGCGGGGGCCGCCTGACCGGTGCCCAGGCCGCGGTGGGCAACGTCCTGCGCGTGAAACCCGTCCTCGAGGTCAACGAGGGCCGCGTCGAGGTGCGCGAACGCACGCGCACGTGGCAGCGGGCGCTGGACCGGGTCGCCGACCTCGTGGTCGACCACGCCGGCGGTCGCGTCGTCGACGCCGTCGTGGCCCATGCGGTCGCGCCGCAGCGGGCCGCCGAGCTGTGGGAGCGGCTGGACGGCCGCCTCGAGGTCGCCGAACGGCTCGAGACGCTCATGGGCCCCATCGTCGGCACCCATGTCGGTCCCGGCGCGGTCGGAATCGCCGTGGTGCCGCAGGCGTAGTCCCAGGGCTCGTCCACAGCCTGCCTGGACGCCGATCCGGCATCCCCGTTCCACCGCGGCAGTCTCGCGGCCATGGACGAGACCCCCGGACCGCTGGCGCGGGCGCACGCGTGGCTCCAGGCGACACCGGCCGAGGTGGCGGGCCTGGTCATCCTGCTGCTCGGATCCCTGGTCGCGAGCGGGGTCCTGCTGCTGCAGGCGGGGCAGCGCCCGGCCGCCGGCGAAGATCGGACGGGTGCCGACCCCGACGCGGCCGCCGGCATCGGCGCACCGGTCACGTCCGCCGACGCGGACGACGTGGACGCCCACGTCGACGGCCATGACGGCCATCACGGCCATGACGGCCTTGACGGCCTTGACGGCCATGGCACCGGGGACATCGCGCCGATCCCGCTGGTGGTGCACGTCACCGGCGCGGTCGCGCGGCCCGGGGTCGTCACCCTCGACGCCGGTGCACGCGTGGCCGACGCGGTCGCGGCTGCCGGCGGCGCGACCGACGGGGCCCTGGTCGAACACCTCAACCTGGCACGCCTCCTGCAGGACGGCGAGCACGTCCATCTGCCTCGCGAGGGCGAGGACCCGCCGCCCGTGGCCGCCGCGCCGCCGGGCGCGGCCGACGCGGGCGCCGGCGGCGCGGCGTCGGAGCCGATCGACCTCAACCGCGCCACGGCGGAACAGTTGACGAGCCTGCCGGGTATCGGCCCGGCGAAGGCGCAGGCGGTGATCCGCCACCGCGAGGAACACGGGCCCTTCCGCGCACCCGGCGACCTGCGACAGGTCCCGGGCATCGGCGAGAAGACGTTCCAGGGGTTGGCGGACCTGGTCACCGTGTCGTGAACGACGACGAGGACGCCTGGCGTCATCCACCGAGCGGCGCCCTCCTCGGACCACTACCGGTCTGCACCGCCGGCCTGGTGGTCGGCGCCTGGGCGGGCGGCCACCTGGGGGTGACGACGAGCCAGGACGTCCGGTTCGCCGGTGCGGCCGCGGCGCTGGCCCTGCTCGCCGTGGTCGCGGCGGTCCGCACCGGACGGCATGCGCCATCGGCCCGTCGGCTGACCCCGGGGCCGGTGCGCGGCGGGGTGTGGCTGGTGGCCGCCTCCCTGGCGGTCGGTGTGGCGCTGACGACGGCACGCACCGCCACCACCCCGTGGGGCCTGCTGCCGTCGCTGGCCGCCGAGGGTGGGAGCACGACCGTCACCGGCCGGGTCGTGCACGAGCCGCGGCGAATCGTGACCGGCTGGCACGTGTTGGTGCAGGTCGACGCGGTCGGCGGTGTCCCGACCCGGGAGCGCGCCGCCACCACGCTCGACCACGACCACCCGCCACCGCTGGGCCAGCGGTTCGTCGCCACCTCCACCGCCCGGCCGTTCCCCGAGGGCGGCTACGGACGCTGGCTGGCGCAGCAGCACGCGACGGTGGTGCTCGACGTGGTCTCCTGGCACGCAGCCGAGCCGCCTGGGCGGTTGGCCCGTGCCAGCGAGCACGTGCGCGACCGGGTCAGGCGTGGCAGCCAGGCGCACACACCGCCAGCGGTCGCCGGCCTCCTCGCCGGGCTGGCGACGGGGGACACCCGGACCCTGCCCGACGCCGACCGTCTGGCGATGGAAGCGACCTCGCTCACGCACCTGACCGCCGTGTCCGGCACCCACGTCGCCCTCGTCACCGCCGGTGTCCATGCGCTGTGCCTGGCGCTGCGCCTGCCCGCCCGTGCGCGGCGCGCGACGCTGGCCGTCACCCTGCTCTGGTTCGCGTTCGTCACCCGCTTCGAACCGTCCGTCCTGCGCGCCGGCACCATGGCGGCCGTCGTGCTGCTGGCCGGTGCGCGCGGCCACGCCCGGGACGCCCGTCATGCGCTGGCGGGCGCCGTGCTGCTCCTCGTGCTCCTCGACCCGCTTCTGGCAGGCGCCCTGGGTCTGCTGCTGTCGGCGACCGCCGCCGGTGGCGTCCTGGTGCTCGCCCCGATGGTCCGTCCCCGGTTGCACCGACTGCCGGACCGGCTCGCCGACGTGCTGGCGGTCACGCTCGGCGCCCAGATCGCCGTCGTGCCCTTGCTGTTGACCACGTTCGGGACCGTTCCGCTGGCGTCGGTCCCCGCCAACGTGGTCGCCGTACCCGCAGCCGCGCTGGCGGCTTCGATCGGGTTCGTCGCGGCTGCCGTGTCGTCGGTGCATCTCGGGGCGGGCAGCTTGTTGTTCGCGCTGGCGGGTTGGCCGGCCCGGGTGGTCCTGTTCGCCGCACACGCCTACGCCGGCAGGGGTGGCGGCGCCGACACGGGGCGACCGTTGACGGTGGCGGCGCTCGCGGCGGGGTGCGTCGCCGTGTTGGCCCGTCCGCGTACTCCTGCGGCCCGCGTCGCCGGGCTGGCGACCGCGGCGGTACTGGCGGCCGCGATCGCGCCGGCGGTCCTCGGATCGCGACCTCCGACCGGGCTGGTCGTGACCGCGATCGACGTCGGCCAGGGCGACGCGTTCCTGGTCGAGTCACCGGCAGCGCGCATCCTGGTCGACACCGGGGAGGACGACCGGACCGCGCGCTGGTTGCGGGCCAACGGCCGACGACGTCTCGACCTCGTGGTCCTGACCCACCCGCACGCCGACCACATCGGCGGCGCGGCCGAGGTGGTGCGGACGGCACGCATCGGTGCGGTGTGGATGCGCCCGCTGGAATCCGGCTCGCGTGCGGTCGACGACCTGCTGCAGGCGACGGAGGTCGCAGGCGTGCCGGTGCGGGCGCCGGTGACGGGTGACCGTGTCCGCGTCGGCGACCTCGCCGTCGAGGTGCTCGGACCCGACCCGGGGCGTCCCTACCGCTTCGCGCCCAGTGAACCGAACGAGACCTCCATCGTCGTCCGCATCACGTGGCAGGACCGACGGGCGCTGTTCGCCGGTGATGCCGAACGCACGGCACAGGGGGACCTCCTGGCGCGGAACGCGGCCGATCCAACGCGCGACCTCCTCGCTGCCGAACTCCTGGCGGTGCCCCATCACGGGGCGGCCACCACCGATCCGGCGTTCCTGCGCGCGGTCGCGCCGCAGGTTGCCGTCATCGGCGTCGGCGCCGACAACGACTACGGCCACCCATCGCCCGCGGTGCTCCGGGTACTCGAGGAGGTGGGAGCCCGCGTCCACCGCACCGACCGGGACGGGACGGTCGAGGTCGCCGTGCCGCCCCCACGGGGGCACGCGCCTGGTCCCCGCCGATCTGGTCGACGGCACCCCCGGGCGGTCCAGACGGTGCCCTCGATAGGCTGCCGGCATGCGCCCCGTGTACCTGCTCGTCGGCGACGACGACCTGCTCCTGCACCGCGAACTCGAGCGCCTCCTGGCCGACCTGCGCGAGCAGGACCCGGAGCTGGCGGTCGAGACCTGTGACGTGCAGGAGACCGACCATCTGCCCGAGCTCCGTACCGCGTCGTTGTTCGGCGGACGGACCTGTGTCGTCGTTCGCGGCGCTGAGGGGCTCTCGGGCGACCTGAAGGCCGAGGTCGAGGCCTACGTCGCCTCCCCGACCGACGAGGCCGTGCTGGTCCTCGTGGCCCGCGGCGCGGGCAAGATCCAGAAGATCGGCAAGCTCGTCAAGGAGCACGGCGAGCGCCTCGACGTCAAGACGCCGCCGGACTGGGACGACCGCGGCTGGCAGCGGCTGGTCGGCGAGGAATTCCGCCGGCTGCGGCGGAAGGCCGACGCCACCGCGATCGCCGCGCTGATCGCCCACGCCGGCAACGACCCCGGCACGATCGCCTCCAAGGTCGGGTCGGTGTGCGCGACGCACCCGGCCGCCGCGACGCTGACCGCCGAACACGTCGAGTCCGCGGTCGAGGGCCACGGACGCCGGTCGGGCTTCGCCATCGCCGACGCCGTGGCCGAACGCGATCCCGCCGCCGCCCTGGTCGCGGTGCGCGGCTCCCTCGAGGCCGGTGAGGCGCCGCTGGCCGTCCTGGGTGCCATGACGTTCCGTATGCGCCAGCTGCTGCTGGTCCGCAGCGGTGCGGGCCCCAAGGACGCCGGCGTCTCGCCGGGCCAGCACCGGCGCCTGCAGGGCCTGGCCGCCGCCTTCAACCCGGGCGAACTCGCCTGGTGCCACGACCGCCTCGCCCAACTCGACGTCGACCTCAAGGGCGCCGACCTCCCCGACCACCTCCTGCTCGAACTCGCCATCCTCGAAGTCGCCACCCCAAAGCCCGTAGGCCACCCCTGGAACCCCCTGACCCCCACCTGACACGAGCAGGGGACGCTTCGATCCCAGTAGCTGGAGAGCCACGCGAGCGGAGGGCAGGCCGTCCGTCCGTAGCGGTCCGGAGCTGGGGCGGCCGACGGGAGCGGATCAGGCGCCACGCTCGATGGCGTCCCGGATGGTGCGCACCCCGACGGCGACGGCGTCCAACGTCTGCTGGTCCTGGCTCTCGACGTCGCGGGTCACGGCCAGGATCCGTTGCAGTGCCGCGGGCCGCTCGTCGAGGAACTGCTGCACGGCGTCCGCCTCGGAGGCGTCCGGGAAGCGTTGCAGTGCGGTCAGGGCTGCCTCGCGGCGGAGGCGACGCAGGTCGTTGGCCAGTCCCGCCCGCTGCCGGCGTGCCCAGGCGGCGTGCACCCGGGCGCGCTCGAGCGCCCGCTCGACCCGGTCCACCTCGAGGGTCTCGCCGAGGCGGAGGAAGGCGTCGGCGACGTCGGAGGCGCCGCGCTTGCCCGGCGCCTTGGTCAGGACGTGTGCGACGTCGGGGATCATGGCGAGATCACCGGCGCAGGCGAGGAAGCGCGCCAGTTCGGGGTCGACGAGGTCGTCGACGAGCCAGCGGGCGTGGGCGACGCGGGCGCGGCGCTGCGTCGGCGTGCCTAGCGTAAGCATGTTGTCGATGAGTTCGGACGCCACGTCCCGGTCGCGCTCGAGCAGTGCAGACGGGTCGCGCAACAGCGGGTCGAGCAGCAGCGTCGAGGTGACGCGGGCGACCAGCCGATCGATGACCTGTTCCAGTTCGAGCGCACGTTGCGGGTCGTGGGTGGACTGGCCCGCCTCGAGCAGGTCCCACCAGTGTTCCGCCCGCACCGCGCCGCGCGCGACGAAGTAGGCCCGCACCACGTCGACGAGCGGGACGCCGGACTGGTCGGCCAGGGACGTCGCGAAGGTCACGCCCATGCGGTCGACGACGTCGTTGGCCGCCATGGTGGCGATCAGTTCGCGGCGCAGGCGGTGGCGGGGCAGCAGGTCCGCAAATCGTTCGCTGACCTGGCCCGGGAAGTAGGCCGCCAGCAGCGGCTGGAGGAGCGGGTCGTCGAGCACGTCGGAGGCGAGCAGGTTCTCCTTCAGCTCACGCTTGGCCCAGGCGAGCAGGGTGGCCAGCTCGGGCCGGAGCAGACCGGCACCGGCCTCGCCGCGTGCGGCCAGTTCCTCGCTGCTGGGAAGAACCTGCCCGACACGGTCGAGTTCACCACGCACCTCGAGCCGGTGCATGAACTGCTCGTAGGCGTCCAGTTGACTCGGGCTGCGCGCGACCTCCTGGGACAGGGCGGCGGTCTGGCCGTCGATGTCGCGCAGGACGTCGTCGACCACGTCGTCGGCGAGCCCGGCCAGCAGTCGGTCGCGTTCGTCCTGCGTCAACCGGCCGTCCTCGACGGCGAGCGTCAGCAGGATCTTGAGGTTGACCTCATGGTCGGAGGTGGACACGCCGGCCGCGTTGTCGATCGCGTCCTGGTTGATCCTGCCGCCGTGGCGGGCGTACTCGATCCGGCCGCGCTGCGTGATGGCGAGGTTGGCGCCCTCACCGAACACCCGTGCCCGCAGGTCGCTGGCGTCGATGCGGACCTCGTCGTTGGCCCGGTCGCCGACCTGGTCGTGCCGTTCGCTCGACGCCTTGACGTAGGTGCCGATGCCGCCGGCGAACAGCAGGTCGACCGGAGCGCCGAGGATGGCGCGGATCAGTTCGGGTGGGCTCAGCGCCTCGGCGTCGATGCGCAGCACCTCGCGGATCTGCTCCGACAACGGGATCGAGCGCACCGTGCGGGGGTGGATGCCGCCGCCGGCGGAGAGCTTGTCGCGGTCGTAGTCGTCCCAGGTCGAGCGCGGCAGGCCGTACAGCCGTTCGCGCTCCTCGAAGGCGACCTCGGGGTCGGGGTCGGGGTCGAGGAAGATGTGGCGGTGGTCGAACGCGGCCACGAGCTTGACGGCACGTGAGCGGCGCAGCCCGTTGCCGAAGACGTCGCCGGACATGTCGCCGATGCCCACCACCGTGATCGGCTCGATCTGCACGTCGACGCCGAGTTCGCGGAAGTGGCGTTGGACGGCCACCCAGGCGCCACGTGCGGTGACGCCGAGGTCCTTGTGGTCGTAGCCGTTCGAGCCGCCGGAGGCGAACGCGTCGTCGAGCCAGAATCCGTACCGCTGGGCGAGCTCGTTGGCGGTGTCGGAGAACGTGGCGGTGCCGCGGTCGGCGGCGACGACGAGGTAGTGGTCGTCGTCGTCGCGGCGGACCACGCCGGGCGGGGGCACGATCTGATCGCCCTCGAGGTCGTCGGTGACGTCGAGCAGACCGCGGACGAACGTGACGTACTGGCGGCGTACCTCGTCGCGACGCGCCTCGGGGTCCTCGGGCTCGCGTGCGAGCACGAACCCGCCCTTGGCGCCGGTCGGCACGATCAAAGCGTTCTTGAGGATCTGGGCCTTGACCAGGTCGAGGACCTCGGTGCGCACGTCGTCCTTGCGGTCCGACCAGCGCAGACCGCCACGGGCGACCCGTCCACCACGCAGGTGCACGCCCTCGACGCGGGGCGAGTGGACGAAGATCTCGCGAAACGGCACCGGGTCGGGCATGCCGGGAACCTGCGACGGGTCCA
Organism: Egicoccus sp. AB-alg6-2; assembly: GCF_041821025.1. NCBI lineage: Bacteria > Bacillati > Actinomycetota > Nitriliruptoria > Egicoccales > Egicoccaceae > Egicoccus > Egicoccus sp. AB-alg6-2. Next base: position 185,755 of record NZ_JBGUAY010000007.1, read on the forward strand.
TCTTGAGCGCGATGTAGGGCTCGGCGGAGCCGTAGGCGACGGCGTCCTCGCGGAAGGCGTTGGTGCGCAGCGTGGCCTCGATCAGGTCGAGGTAGCCGCGCAGGATGCGGTCGTGGTCGAGCCGGTCGAGCCGGTCGCAGGCCTCGGTCACCCGTTGGCGCGACGCCTCCAGTCGCGACGCGTCGGCGATCTCGTGCGGGTCGAAGCGGGTGTGGAAGTGGGCCACGAGGGCGCGCGCGACCTCGGGGTGGGCCACGAAGGCGGCGTTGACGTACTCGGGCGTGTACGCGGTCCCGACCTGTCGGCGGTAGCGACGGTAGGTCCGCAGCAACGCGACGTCGCGCCAGGACATGTCCGCCCGCAGCACCAGGCGGTTGAGCGAGTCGACCTCGAAGTGGCCCCGCCAGGCCGCGAGGACGGCGTCGGCCAGCCGGGGGCCGTCGGCGACGACGTCGAGCTCCTCGGTGCGGACGCCGAAGTCGTGCAGTTGGATCTTGGCGCCCTCGTCGCCGTCACGCAGCAGCGGGTGGGGGATCTCCTCGGTGACCACCAGCCCGAGGCTCTCGAGGATGGGCAGGAACCCGGACAGCTCCAACGGCGCGCCGAGCTTTGCGGCCTTCAACCGCACCAGGCCGTCCGCGCCCGCCTGGAGCCGGACCAGCAGCTCGTGCGGCCCGTGAACCAGCTCGTCGAGCAGCATCACGTCCTGCACGGCGACGTCGGTGGGCACGGTGTCGCGGTAGGCCCGTGGCAGGCGCGCGCCGATCTCGTCGGTCAGGCGCTGGGCCTCCCGCTCGTCGAGCACCCGCCGCAGCTTGCCGCGCAGGTCGTCGATCCACGACCGTGCGAGCTTGCGGACACGGGCCTGCAGTTCGGCCAGCGACACCTCGGGGATCTGGCCGTCGAGCTGCAGGAGGAAGCGGGCCAACGCCTCGTTGCGGTCGCCGAGCGACACCTCGACGTCGACGCGCTGGGCGCCGTAGGTCTGCAGCAGCAACTCCTGCAACCGCTCCCGCAACTGCGGTGAGTACACGTCGCGGGGCACGGCGATCAGGACCGAGACCGTCCGGGTGTGGTGGTCGATCCGGGTCAGGGTGCGGATCTCGCGGTGTTCCTCGGCGTGGAGCAGACCGACCAGCGTGCGGTGCAGGGTCTCGGTCGAGGACTGGAACAGCTCGTCCTTGGGCAGCGCCTGGAACAGCGAGACCAGCGTGACCTCGTCGTGGGAGCCGGCGACCACGTCCTCGGCCTCGAGGATGCGGCGCAGCTTGTCGCGCAGCACGGGGGTGCTGCGGGCCGGCTCGCTGTACCCCTTGCGGGTGAACAGTCCCAGGATGCGGAACTCGCCGCAGACCCGGCCACGCTCGTCGCGGCGGGTGAGCCCGAGGTACTCCATGCGGACGCGCCGCTGGACCGTCGACAGGCGGTTGGTGCGGGTGACCGTCAGCAGTTCCGGGCCTTCGAGCTGCTCGCGCTCGCTCGGGGAGAGCTGTTCGAGCGGGACCGGTTCGGCGAACCGCGACCGCGACTCGTCGCGCAGCAGCCCGAGCCCGGAGCCGGGCACGACCGCCGCTACCCGGGTGCCGTCGCCGTCGCTGATCTCGTACTCGCGGATGCCGAGCAGCACCAGGTTCTCGTCGAGCAGCCAGTCGAGCAGCGAGGCCACCTCGGCCTGTTCGTCGGCGTCGCTGTGCGACCACGTGCCGGCCGCCAGCTCCTGTGCCACCTGGCGGATCCGGGTGCACATGGCGTCGAAGTCGCCGGTGGCGGTCATGACGTCGTCGACGAGGCGGTGCAGGACCTGGCACAGCTCCTCGGCTTCGTCCGCGGCGACCCGCTCGTCGAGCTCGAGGTGCAGCAGCGACTCGCGCTCGCTGGCGGTGCGGGCCGGCACGATCCTGGCGACGCCGCCGTCGGGTCCGCGCTCGACGCCCACGATCGGATGCAGGGACCGCACGACCCGGTGGCCGCGACGCTCGAGTTCGTCGGTGACGGTCGACAGCAGGAACGGACGGTCCTCGGACGCCACCTCGACGACGGTGGCGAGCGCTGGGCGGCCGTCGAGTCCCGTTGGTGGCACCCGCAGCGAGATGTTCACCTCGTCGGGACGTCGACGGTCGATGGCTTCGAACGCCTCGAGGATGCGACGTGCCGCGGCCGGGGCGTCGGCCCCCCGCAGCTGGCTCGGTGGCACCCGGCGAAGCGCGGCGATCGCGAAGTCGCGCAGCACCTGGGGGCGGTCGTGCGGCAGGTCGGCCAGCGCGGTCAGGACGCGGTCGTGGCTGTCGGCGCGCTGCGCTGGAGGTGCAGCGGCATCGTGCTGGTCGGTGGCGTCCGACACGGGGTTCCTCGAGGTCGACGGCTTCGAGGGGATGCTAGGACCCTCGAGGCGTCCAACGGTGGACCGAGCGGACGTACCGTGCGCGGCGTGGCCCCGCGCTGGACGTAGGGTTGGCGGGTCTGCTCTGTCGCACGGCCGGGAAGGCAGCCCGTGGCCCGCATCACGCTGGATCCCGACGACGTCAACCAGGACCGCGAGGTCACGCTGACCGACGGCCGCGTCGTCGAGTTGTCGGCGGCCGACGGTGGCACGTTGCGGGCGATCGCCCGTCAGTTGTACACCCACCGCTCCAGCTACGAGGCCGCCTTCGCGCCCGACGACGAGGAGGTGTTGGCCCGGCTGCGCGCGGGTGAGATCGCCCTCGACGACGTGGCGCCGCTGCACCTGCGACTGCGGGACCTGATGCGCACGCGTCGCTCCAGCGGGGGACGTTCACCGACGACGCTGGAGCCGACGCTGCTGCTGCAACGACGGATCTGGACTTCGGCCTCGGGGGTGAGCCGCCCGCTGGAGGAGCTGACGCCGACGCACCGACGGAACCTGCTGGGCTGGCTCGAGCGTCACAGCGACGAACTCGCCGAGCGCTTCGCCGAGGCGGACCTGCCGCCGGCGCAGCGCGCGGCGGTCGAGCCGCGTATCCCATGGGTGCTCGGGACGCCGCTGTACCAGCGCATCGAGGAACTGATCCACGCCGAGACCACCACCGAGCAGGCGCGTGACGAGGCGCGTCAGGTGATGCGCCAGGTGCGGTTCAGCCGGGAGGGGGAGTGGCCGGACCGCTGAAGCCGGCCCGCCCGCAGGGAGTCGAGCGGGCACGCGAAAGGCGCCCCGCGGGGCGCCTTGTCACGTCGAGCCGAGGACGACTCAGATCTTCTGCAGCCGCTTGGCCATGCCCGACTTGCGGTTGGCGGCGTTGTTCTTGTGGATGACGCCCTTCGAGGCGGCCTTGTCGAGCGCCTTCGCCGCGTCGGCGAACGCCGCCTCGGCGGCGGCCTTGTCGCCCTCGTCGACGGCGGTCTGGAACTTCTTGGTGAAGGTCTTCAGACGCGAACGAACCGCCTTGTTGCGCTCGTGGCGCGCCTCGTTCTGGCGGTTGCGCTTGATCTGGGACTTGATGTTGGCCATGGCTGAGGGCTCGTCTCGTTCTCGTGCGGGGCGGCGTAGCCGCGCGCTCGGATGGTTCGCTGCTCGCCGAAGGGTGGCGAAGTGGCGTCGTCGCGAACCCGCGCAGCAGGACTACGACCGGTGCGGGGCCGAGCGGGCAAGGTACCAGTGCGCTTCCCGATCCGGCAACCGCTGTGGCTGCCGGATCGGGCGTTGCGGGTCAGGCGCTGCCGTGGCGGGGGCAGCGGCGCGGGCCCGGGGCGTCGGCGTGGTGGTCGAAGGGGCAACCCCAGATGCTGCGGCGCCAGGCGCCGACCACCAGCCACCAGATCGTCAGCAACCACACGACGGTGATCAGGAAGGCGAGCAAGAGCCCGGCGGTGCTGACGGTCAGCTCGCCGGTGAGCGCCACCCAGGCCAGGCGCACGAACTGGGACGCGGTGTGAGCGGCGAGCACCACCGCCATGGCCAGCCACATCCCGTCGCGCCAGCCGGCCGGCGGTCGGGGACCCCGACTGCGGGGATCGCCGGGCTGCGGCGCGGTCAGGTCTGGGATCTCCACCCCGCCTCCGAGGTCCGGCGCTGCGACGACCGGGTCACGGTAGCGCCCGGACCTGTTGCGGTTCCGCGGCCAGCAGGACGCGCTCCACGTCGGCGGCTGCGGCCGCCACGTCCGGGAGGTCGCGCTCGACGGCGCCGTCGGGGGTGAGGAACAGGAACACGACCCGGGCGACGGGCTCGCCGACCGCGCGCTCGACCGCCAGCGCGTACGCGCCGCCCTGCCAGCGGTAGCGCCCCAACCGTTCGTCGAGGTCGCGGGCACTGGAGGCCGTCTTGTGATCGACCACGACCAGGCACCCGTCCGCGTCGCGATAGAGCAGGTCGAGGTAGCCCTCCAGCGTCGTGTCGCCGATCGTGGTGGCGACGTAGGTCTCGCGCCAGCGCTGGCCGCGGGCGGCCGCCTGGATGGTCGGGCTGCCCAGCGCCGCACGGGCGAGGGCGAGCACGTCGTCGACCCGGTCCTGGACGCCTTCGGCGGCGGCCTGGGCCGTCGCGGCGGACTCGAGCCCGCCGCCGGTGGCGAGGTCGACCGTCTGCAGGACGGCGTGGACGGCACGGCCGATCGCGGTGCCGTAGCGCCCCTTGTTCCAGGCCGGCAGGTCGAGGTCGCGTGGCCCCTTCTGCAGGCCGGGGTCGACGTCGGCGGCCGCGGCGGCCAGTGCCTCGACGCCCGACGCGCCGACGCTGCGCGGACGGCTGCTGGCGGCGAGGTGCCGGTCGCGCTCCGCGCGCCAGGTCGGCAGGTCGGGGATCGGGGCGACCGCACGGTCGTCGCGTCCGGGGGCGGCGAGCCGGTCGGGCACGGCGGCGAGGTCGACGGCCCTCGCGACGGGTGCCGCCTCGGCGGCCTCGGCGAGCAGTTGCGCGTTGGTCATGCGCGAGCGGCCGGTCGCGGGCTTGGCCGGCCGGTGCAGCGAGACGACGAGATGATCCTCGGCGCGGGTGCAGGCGACGTAGAGCAGGCGCAGCCGCTCGTGGTAGCCGAGCTGTTCGTCGATCGGCTTGAAGGCCTCGTACTCCTCCGTCGAGACGTCGTTGCCGACCTTGAGGGCGACCGGACCCTCGGCAGGCCAGGCCACGCCGACGCGGTCACGCCGGGTCATCGGTTGCGTCGTCGTGCCGCTGAGGACGGTGATCGGGAACTGCAGGCCCTTGGAGGCGTGCACCGTCATCAGCCGGACCGCGTCCTCGTCGGTCTCGGGCAGCACCGTCTCGGACACGCGCGCCGACTCCGACGCCTGCAGCCGGGCCCAGGCCAGGTACTGACGCAGCGTGCCGCCTTCCGCCTCCGACCAGGCACGGGCCTGGTCGACGACGAACCGCACCCGGCGCCACAGGTCCTGCGGGTGGCCGAGCACGTGGCCGAGCTCGAACAGTCGCCGTTCCCGTGCCAGGCGGTCCAGGAGCTCGCTCGGGGTGCGCCAGGCCGTCTCCGCCGCCAGCGCGCGCAGCAGTGCGAGGGCGGTCGCCACCGGATGGTCGGCCGGGACCTCGTCGGGCACGCGCCAGTCGAGGTCGAGGCGACCGCCGTGTTGGCGGGTGTAGGTGACGAGGTCGTCGTCGCCGCAGCCGAACAGTGGTGAGCGCAGGGCGGCGACCAGCGACAGCTGGTCGGTCGGGTCGGCGAGGGCACGCAGGGCCGTCAGCAGGTCGCGGATCTCGCGGGTGGCGTAGACGAGCGAACTCGCCTCGGCGCGGTAGGGGATGTCGCGTCGTTCGAGTGCCCGCTCGAGCGCCGACAGCGAGGTGCGGGAAGGCAGCAGGATCGTGATGTCGCCGGGGCGCGCGGCCCGCCAGCCGTCGCCGGCGCGGACCTGCCAGGGATCGGCGGGGTCGAGCGCCCGCAGGATCGCGTCCCCCACGTCGTCGGCCTCGCGTTCGCGCAAATCCTCCGCGGGTGGGTCGTCGGCGTGGGCGTCGATCCCGAGCAGCCCCACGACCGGGCCCTTCGGCGGATCTGCCCGCTGGGGTGCCGGGTCGAGTGGCTGGTACTCGGGTTGGGCGCCGGGCGTGTGGACGATCAGCCGGCCGAACACGTGGTTGACCCACGCGAGCAGCCCCGGCGCCGACCGGAAGTTGGTCGTGAGCCGGACCGGCTCGTCGCCGGCGAACCGTTCGCGCGCGGCCAGGAACAGCCCGATGTCGGCGCGCCGGAAGCGGTAGATCGACTGCTTCGGATCGCCGACGAAGAACAGCCGGCCGGGGTCGACGTCCACCTCCTGCCAGGGCCGGTCCGCAGCCACCTGGTTGCCGGCGAGCAGGACCGCCAGCTCGATCTGGATCGGGTCGGTGTCCTGGAACTCGTCGAGCAGCAGCACCCGGTAACGGTCGCGAAGCGCGGCACGGACCTCGCCGTCGGTGTCCGAGCGCAGCAGCTCGCGTGCCAGCACCAGCAGGTCGTGGAACTCGAGCCGGCCGCTTCGCCGGCGCTCCGCGGCGGCCTGCAGCGTCTGTTCCCGCACCAGCAGTGCCAGCCGGCGCAGCACCGTCAGCGAGACCTCGTCGGCGAGCGCGACGGCCGCCGCTACGGCGGCCTTGAGGCGGTCGCGGAGGTCGTCGATGTCGGGCCAGTTGGGCTTGCGCCCGAGCCGGACGGACTTCAGCTGACGCAGCAGGTCCAGCGCCGCTCCCTCGTCGGTGGCATGGCGCAGGCGCTCGACCTGTGGCTCGAGGACGTCGCAGAGCCAGGCGTGGAACTTGTCCTCGAAGGGGGCGCTGCAGCCGCCGCGCTCGTCCAACACGGCCTGGAGCGCCTCGACCACCGGGTCGAGGTCGAGCGCCGGGGGCTCGGTCGCGGTCCACGGGAAGCGGTCGGGGTCGGCGACCAGGTCCCAGTCGCGACCGAACGCCAGCGCCATGGACCGCAGGTCCTGCAGGCGCACGCCGCAGGCGTCGGAGAGCAGCAGCGTTCGGGCGAGGTCGTCGGCGTCGAGCAGGTCGTCGCGGAAGCGGCGCCACCGTTCCTCGAACTCGATGCCGGACGCGACCTCGTCGAGCACCTCGACGTCGGGTGGGAGCTGTGCCTCGATCGGATGTTCGGTCAGCAGTCGCTGTGCGAACGCATGGAGCGTGCCGATCGCGGCCGCGTCCACGTGTCCGGTCGCGACCCGGAAGCGCTCGGCCCGATCCGGGTCGCCGGGGTCCAGGGCGTGGGTCTCGCAGGCGGTGCGGATGCGGTCACGCAGTTCGGTCGCGGCCTTCTCGGTGAAGGTGATGGCGGCGATGTCGGTCAGCGCGACGCCGGCGTCGACCAGCGCCACGACCCGGTCGACCAGCGCCGTCGTCTTGCCGGACCCGGCGCCGGCCTCGACGAACAGGGTCCGTGCGAGGCCGTCGCCGATCTCCCCGCGGATCAGGCGCCGGGCATCGTCGTCCGCCAGTCGGACAGCGGCAGCGGTCATGCCGGCTCCTCCGTGTCGAGGGCGCCCGGTTCGGCCAGGAGCACGTAGTTGCGCAGACGTCGGTGGTGGCGCAGCCGTTCCCAGTCGCGGTAGGCGTCGGCCAGCCCGAGCCCGTCGTGGTCGCACCAGGCGCAGCTCGGCCACGGGCTGGTCGTCGGCCGCTCGACTCGCGCCGGGAACTGGCCCGCTTCGATGCCGTCCAGCGTGGTCCGCAGCACGTGCCGGAAGCGGTCGAGCACCTCGTCGGTCAGCGCATACCCCGCCCGCTTCCACTTGCCGCGCGTGGAGGTGAACCAGTACTCGCTGCGCACCGCGATGTCGCCCCCCTGGGCCGCACGGACGGCGAGGCCGTAGACCGGTAGCTGCAGCTTGCGCCCGTCGGCGTCTGGCGCCTCCTCGCACAACTGGGCGTAGTCGTCGGCCTTGCCCGTCTTGTAGTCGGTGACGACCATGCCGCCGCGGACGTCGCGGTCGAGCCGGTCGATCCGACCCCGCAGGCGCACGACCCGGTCGTCGCCGAGATCCACCTCGAGCGGGGGCGCCGTCCCGATGCCGAACGCGAGTTCGGCGCCGGCGGCGGTGGCGCCGAGCGCAGCCCGCCGCTCGTCGTCGCGGCTGGGGAACTCGCGCAACTCGGCGAGGAGCCGGTCGCGTTCCCGCGCCCACAGGCGCGGGTGGCCGGTCAGCCCGCGCTGCTCGTACTCGCGGCACCATCGCCGGGCGATCTGCTCGAGTCGCTCGCGTGCCGCCGACGACCACGGCGCGTCGTGGGCGGGCACCTCACGGTCGAGCTCACCGAGCAGCCACTCCTCGAGCACCTGGTGGACGAGGTTGCCGCGCTGCAGGGGCGTGATCGTGAGCTGTTCCTCGGGCTCCTCGAGCGGCGTGATCCGGAGGACGTAGCGCAGCAGGTACGCGTGCGGGCACTCCACGTAGGTCTCGAGCGCCGTCGGTGAGATCACCCGCGACGTCGGCTGGGGCAGCAGGTCGCGGACCATGCCGAGGTCGCCGTCGAAGCGGGTGAAGTCGTCGCCGGCACGTGCGGTCACCAGCTCGGTCCCCGCACGCAGGGCTGCGTCGGTGCTCACCAGGACGTGACGGTGGGGCGGGGTCCCGGCGCGTCGGCCGTCGGCGAGCTGGCGCAGCCGGTGCTCGGTCTCGGTGGCCGGGAACGCGCTGCGTGACATGCGGGCCGCGAAGGACGGCACGTGGGTGAACCACGGCGCCCCAGGGTCGCCGGGCTCCGGCAGCACGCGCACGCCATCGCCGCGCAGGACGCCGACGGTGTCGAGCAGCCAGCGCGACGGCACCAGCTCCGCGCTCCGACGCAGGTCCCCGCGCGGGGCGACCAGCAGCCGGCGTGCCCCGGCGTGGGCCAGGGCGACCAGCAGGTGGCGGTGTTCGACGTCGACGTGCTCCACGCGCCGGGGCAACTGTTCGTCGGTCCGTTCGCGTTCGCGATCGGGCAGCAGCGAGTCCTCGCGCGGTCGACTCGGGGTCACACCCTCGGCCATGCCGAGCACGACCACGACGTCGAGGTCGACGCCCAGTGCCGAGGTGAGCGGGCCGACCAGCACCCCCTGGCCGAAGCGGCCGGACTTGCCGAGGTCGGCGTCGAGTTCCAGTTCGAGGGTGCGCCGGAAGACGGCCAGATCGGCGTCGGCGTCGACGGCGTCCAGCCCGCCGAGCCGGTCGATGGCGGCGGCGGTGGCGTCGGCCGCGTCGCGTTCGGCGTCGGGCCACTGCTGCCAGGCCCGCTCGCCGCCGAGGTAGGTCTCGATCAGGCCGTTCGCCCAGTCGCGCAGGGCGGCCCAGCGCTCGAGTGCTGCGCCGGTGTCCAGCGCGTCGCCGAGACCGGCGACGAAGTCGCGGAGCGCGTCGGCGTCGTCCGCCTCGCGGCGCAGCCGCTCGACCAGCCGGTCCTGGTCGGCGTCGGGATCGGCCTCGATCGTGTCGGCATCGGCCCGACGGACCGCGGCGAGGTGGGTGAGGTGGTCGTGCCACTGCCTCCGACCGCGTACGACGCCAGCCTCGCGGCTGATCCGCTCCCACCAACCCACGCGGACCCGGCGTCCGTCCCCGCGCCGGACCGGCGCGCCGGCGAGCACGGCGAAGACGTCCTCGCGGCGCCATCCGCGGGCATCGAGGTCGAGCACGTCGAGCAGCCAGCGTCCGAGCAGCCGGTCGCTCAACGGCCGGATGGCGCGCCCGAACGACGGGATGTGGGCCGCCTCGAGGTGTTCGGCGACGAGCCGGGCATAGGGGCGGTCCGCGGGGTAGAGGATGGCGATGCGCTCGAGCGGGACGCCGGATCTGGCGGCATCGACGACCGCGGCCACCGCCGTCCGCGCCTCCTCGTCGGCGTCGGACACGCTGATCACCTCGGTGCCGACGGGGACCGTGACCGTGTCGCCGTCGTCGGGTGGGGCGACCCCGAGGGCGTGCAGGGTCCGGTCGACGTCGCGGTCGGCGGCGACCACCCCGGTCCGTCCCGCCAGGACGTGCAGCTCGGAGACGTCGGCGACGGCGGCCAGCAGGCCGACGGCAGGCGGGGCCAGGCGCTGGGGCAGGTACAGCACGACGCAGCCGAGTTCGTCGACCAACGGCATGCCCGTGGCAACCGCCGTCGTCGCCGCTGCGAGCAGCGCCGGCTCGTCGTACCAGTCGTCCATCAGCCGCTCCCGGACGGCGCGGTGCACACGCACGACGTCGCGGGCCCGCTTCGACGACGAGGCGAGCCGGTCCAGGGCGGCAGGGGAACAATCGGCGAGTTCCCGGTGAGCACGCACCAGCGACGCCTCGGTCGCCGGATGGTCCGCAACCGCCTCGAACAGGCCGGGTTCCTTCGCCAGGACCGCACGAACGGCGGCCGCCACGACCGGGTTGGACACCGGCCGGCGCCCGTCCGCGGCCAGCGACGGGGCGCCGAGCAGTTCGGCCAGCCGGTAGACCGTCAGCAGCGTGATGCCGGCGACGCCGACCCCCCGGTCGCTGACCGCCCCGAGGTCACCTGCGGCCAGGCGGCGGCGGATGGCGACCCCGACCGAGTTGGTCGGTACGACGACGGTGACGGGTGCCAGCGGGTCGTGTGCCTTGGCGTGACGCACCAGGTCCCGCAGGCGTGACTCGGCGGGCGGGCCGTAGGCAGTGGTGTGCAGTGAGATCCCCATGGCCGGCAACGTACTGGGCACCTGCGACACGCCGGCCCCACCACGGCCGCGGCGCCCAGTAGCGTTTCGGGCGACGTCGACCGCAACCGACAGACGAGAGCCGCCACATGACCGTGCGCTGGGGCATCCTGGGAACCGGCGGGATCGCCCGCAAGATGGTCGCGGCGGTTCGGGCGCGGGGTGGCGAGGTGGTCGCGGTCGCCTCGGGTGATGCCGCGCGGGCCCGCGCGTTCGCCGACGAGCAGAACGTCGCGTCCGCCTACGGGCGTCACCACGACCTGCTCGCGCGCCCCGAGGACGTCGACGTCGTCTACGTCGCCACGACCAACGACCGTCACCACCTCGATGCCATGGCGTGTGTGGAGGCCGGGGTCCCGGTGCTGGTCGAGAAGCCGTTCGCGTTGGACCTCGAGCGGGCCGAGGCCGTGGTGGCCGCGGCGCGCACCGCGGGAACGTTCGTGATGGAGGCGATGTGGATGCGCTTCCAGCCCGGCTTCGTCGAGGCCGAACGCCGTGTCGCCGCGGGGCAGGTCGGCGAGCCGTTGCTGGTCCAGGCCGACTTCGGCATCGCGGCGCTGCCCGACACCGACCGGCGCTGGTTCTCGCGCGAACTCGGCGGCGGCGCCCTTCTCGACGTCGGGATCTATCCGCTCACGTTCGTGACCTCGGTGCTCGGCACCCCGACCCGGGCGGCGGCGCTCGGCACCCTCGCGGACACGGGCGTGGACGCGACCGTCAGCGTCGCGATGCGCCACGGGCAGGAGCGGCTGTCGTCGTGGTCGTGCTCGTTCGTCGCCGACACGGGGGTGGAGGCCACCGTCGCAGGCAGGGAAGGCAGCCTCCGCCTGCACGGACCCTTCCATGCCGGCGGGCGCCTGAGCCTGCGCCGCGGCAGCACGGTGGTCGAGGAGCACGCACTCGAGGGCCCGGAGAACGGGTTCGAACACGAGGTCGACGAGGTGGTGCACTGCATCGAGGGTGGGCGTTCGCAGAGCGAGCGGATGCCGTTGGCGCTCACGCTCACGACCATGCGGTGGCTGGACGAACTGCGTCGCCAGGTCGGGGTCGTCTACCCGCACGAGGACGGGTCGGGGACCGTCTGACGGACTCAGGCAGCCGGGGGAGGGTCGGGCTCGTCGGGTTCGACCGGGGCGCGCAACTCGGTGAACCCGACGTTGTGCCGCCGTCGTTGCAGTTCGAGCAGTGCGAGCGCGAGCGTGAGCGCGCTGGCGGCGGCCAGCGCGGCCGGCACGACCATGCCTTCGGTCGCGGTCGGGCCGAGCGCGAGGTCGGCGAACTGGCACGCCTCGCCCCGCCCCGCGCCCGGGCGGTCGTCGGCCGTCGGTGGGTCGACCGCGGGGCCGGCGTCGGTGGTGAGCACGTGCACGGTCAGCACGAGGTCCCCGCCGCGGTCCCCGGGCTGACAGGCGGCGGCGACCGCGATGCTGGTGGCATCGCGGTCGAGCAGGGCGGCGCCGTGCTCGTTGGCGAGCCAGCCGGCGACGGCTTCGCCGCTGCGGGTCCCCGTGCCCAGCCGGACGAACAGCTCGCGGGCAGCGGTCGCCGCGTAGGCGTCGAGCAGGCCGTCGTCGGGAGCGAGGTCGCGCAGACGCGCCTCGTTCGCGGTGCGGGCATGGTCGTCGGCGACCAGGTCCAACAGCGGCAGGCTCCGGGCGCGGCGCTCGCTGTTGACGTACGCCGCGACGTCCTCGGCGATGCGACGCTCGAGGTCGGGGTCGTAGGCGGGGACGGTCTCGTCGGTGGTGGCGGAGGGCTCCGAGACGTCGACGGTGTGGGTCTCGAATGCGACCGCGCGTGCGCGTCCGCCGCCCAGGATCGCGGTCATGCCCACCACCGCCACCAGCACGGCGCCGAGCAACGCCAGTCCGAGACGCGAGCCGGCATGCCCCTGGGGGCCCGGCGGGCTGGCTGGTCGTTTCGTCATCGGTCCGGCAGGCTCGGTGGCGACGTGCGGGCGCGGATGGTGCCTCCGCAGCGTCCGCCGAATCGGCGCGGCCTGCCCGGACGCAACGCTGTCGAACGGACGAGCACCGCCACGGTTGTCGGCCTGACCCCCGCTGGACGGCCACGAGCCCGCCGGCGACCGGCTGGCACCGGGCGGGGTGTGGGGCGCGTGCATGCGAACAGCCCCGGTGCCTGCAGGCCACCGGGGCTGTTCGCTTCGCATCAGGCGCTTCTGGAGTACCTGACACCCGACCGGTCACCGCTCCGAGGAACAGCCACCGTCCGGCACCGGGTTCCGCGGTCGCCGCCCTCTCGGGCGGGGTGCTTCCACCGGTCGGTGGTCGGCATCCACATCCCCGAGGGGATGCGCGCGGCCTTCCACCTGGCACCGTCCGCTGCGGCGTCGGTACGACTCTCGGCCAGGCGCAGTGGCCTTCGAGCCGGTGACCCGACCGCTTCGTTCGCTGCCTCGGCGCCCGAGCCCTGCGGCCCGTACGCCTCGGGCGGCAACGCCCGCTGCTGCCTCGTCACCTGTGGTGGCGCACCCTTGCGGGTCCGTCACCCACCACGAGGTCCTGCACCGGCTCCCGTGGCGTCCGACCGGGGATTCCGCAGTTCGTTCCCGACCGGCAGAAGGGACCGTAGAGGTCCGGGCTGGACGGTGTCCAGAGGTGCAGCAGAACCCACAGCGAAATCACAGCCTGTCCACGGCTTGTCCCCAGCTTGTCCCCGGAACCTGTGCGATCAGGCGCACGGTGGAGCCGCGTCAGCGCGCTGTGGACGTCCTGTGGACGTCGCTGTGGACCCACGAGCCGGCCCGCCGCGGGTCCGTTCTGCGGCCCGCGGGACTTCCATCAGCGGGGGCGGCCACCCCGGTTGCGCGCGCGGGTGGCGCTACGGTCGGACGTGGCGACGTCGGTGCCCCGCGCCGACCGCACCGGTGGAGGCGATCGTGAGCAGCAACGAAGGTCCCGACGAGTTCGCGACCCGTCGCGTCCCGCGTCCCGATGCGCCGCCCCCGCCCGACGCCACGCGTCGGGTCGAGCGCGCCGACGAGCTCCCGCCCGACGCGACGCAGCGGATCGACCCCGCGGCGCTCGACAACGAGCGCACCCGGGCCACCGGTGCGCGCGAGCCGCTGTCCTACGAGCAGCCCTGGTACGGCGACACCGGGGACACGGCCAGGCCCTACGACGAGGTGGACGCCGAGGAGGAAGCGGCCGCCGCCGAGGAGGCGCAGCGCCTCGCCGAGGAGGAGCGCAAGGAGCGCCGCCGCCGCGACCTCCTGCTCGGCCTGGTCGGCGCGCTCGTCGGCTTCGCCCTCGCCTTCGTCATCGTCGCGCTCGCGACCAGCGGCGACGAGGACCAGCCCGTCGAGGCCGCCGACGAACAGGTGAGCGCGCTCGAGGCCGACCTCGACGAGCGCGAGGCGCGGATCGCCGAACTCGAGGCACAGCTCGCCGAGGCCGAGGCCGCCGCGGGGGACCGTGACGAGGACGTCGCCGCCCAGCAGGCCGCGCTGGACGAGCGCTCCGAACAGCTCAACCGACGCGGCGAGCAACTCGACGAGCGTGAACGCAGCCTCAACGACCGCGCCCAGCAGCTCGACCAGCGCGAACGCGAACTGCAACAGCGCGAGCAGGAGGCGGACCAGGCGCCCGCCGAACCCGACCAGGGCACCGACCCCGGCACCGACCCGGGGCCCGAGGGCGAAGGGGACGGCGGCGTGAACCTGCCCGACCTGCCGGACCTGCCCGACAGCGAGCAGGTCGACAACTTCGTCGAGCGCATCCTCGAAGGCATACGCGGCCTCTTCGGTGGTTGACCGCGCCGGTCGGACGCCCGCCCGACCGGCGCCGCCCGACCGTCACAGCCAGCGGCGGACGCGGCCCTCGGCCAGCGCGAGCCGTGCGGCGGCGTGGCCGCACGCGCCGTGGACGGCGCCGCCGGGGAACGTCGCGGCCGAGCCGAGGTAGAGGCCCTCGACCGGGGTGCGGTACGGCGACAGGCCTGGCACGGGCCGGAAGATGAGCTGGTCGATGGCGTAGGACCCGCCGCCGACGTCCCCGCCCGGGAGGTTGTCGTTGCGGGCTTCGAGGTCGTCGGGGCCCATGACGTGGCGGGCCAGGACGCGGTCGGCGAAGCCGGGAGCGAAGCGCTCGATCTGCTCGGTGACCCGGTCGGCGAACGCGTCGACCCCACCTGGGTCGAAGCGGTAGGTCTGCGGGACCCGGGTGTAGGCCCAGGCCGTGTGCTTCCCGTCGGGCGCGCGGGTGGGGTCGGCGACGGTCTGCTGCCCGAACAGCAGGAAGGGACGGTCCGGCAGTCGGCCGGCGCCGACCTCGCGTTGCGCGTCGACGAGGTCGTCGAGGTGGCCGCCGACATGGACGGTGCCGGCGGCACGTGCCTCCTCGGCGGTCCACGGGGTCGGGCCGTCGAGGGCCCAGTCGACCTTCACGGTGGCCGGCCCGTAGCGGTAGCGCCCGAGACGGGCGCGGTAGCTGCTCCCGAGCGCGTCGCCCGCCAGGGCCATCAGGCCGGCCGGAAGGACGTCGGCGACCACGACGTTGGCGCGCAGCCGTTCGCCGTCGGCGAGTTCGACGCCCGCGGTCCGGCCTCCCGCGGTGACGACGCGCTGGACGCGACTGCTGACACGCAGTTCACCGCCGAGGTGCTCGAAGTAGCCGGCCAACGCGTCGGCCAGCCGTTGCGCACCACCACGGGGGGAGGGCCACCCGACGGCGTGGCCCAGCAGCTGCAGGTAGGTGCCCGTGATCGCGCTGCCGGCGTCGTCGGCGGCGACGTCGCCGTGCAGGCACGACCCGGCGAGCCAGGCCTGGGCCCGTGGTCCGGCGAAGAGTTCGGTCGCGAAGGTGCGTGCGGAGGCCAACACGACCCTGGCGAACTCGAGCGAGCCCTGCAACCCGTGACGGGCCAGGAGCCCGGCCGGCCCGACGATGGGGAACCAGCCGCCGATGAGGGTGCGCCGCAGTTGTGGGAACACCTCCAGCAACGGGGCCGCGAACTGCTCCCACGCGGCGCCGTCGCCGGGCCGCGAGGCGTCCAGGGACGCGGCCGTGCGCTCGAGCGACTGGTGCAGGGCGACCGCGTCGCCGTCGGGGAACGGGTGCGCCATCGACACCGCCGGCTGGACCCACTCGAGGCCGAAGTCGGCCAGCGGCCAGCGCGCGAACACCGGCGAGGCGATGCCCGCGGGGTAGACGCTGGAGAACGTGTCGTGCTGGAAGCCCGGCAGGGTCAGTTCCTGGGTCCGTACGGCGCCGCCGGGGGCGTCGGCGGCCTCGCAGAGCACGACGTCCCGGCCGGCCTCGGCGAGCGTGATCGCGGCGGCGAGCCCGTTCGGGCCGGCACCGACGACGATGGCGTCGTAGCGGTTCATGCGTGCGCGTCCTGGTCCGCGACGGCCCCGGCGAGCTGGTGGAGGACCGACTCCTCGGATTGTCCCATGCCCCAGAAGGCGTGCTGGCTGTGGCGGCCCATGCCGGCGTAGAGCCGGTCGAGATGCCAGTCGAGCGGGTCCCAGTTCCCGATGGCGCGGACCCAGGCCTGGCCCTCGGAGGTGAACACCAGCAGCCGGTTGCGGGCGCGGCCGAGGAAGTGGCCGGCGTGCGTGGTCAACTCGATCAGCGCGACCCCCTGCGCGCCTTCGGGCAGGGGTCGGGGATCGAAGGGCGTGTAACGGGCGAACGTGTCGTTGAGACGCTCGAGGTGGAGCGTGAGGGCGTCGCCGGCGGTCAGCACCTCGGTGACGGTCACGTAGGCGCGCAGCAGCAGCGGCACCGGCCCGACCGGTTCGCCGACGACCTCGATCTCGAAGGTCTGACCCTCGAGCCCGCCGGAGCGCACCGGGGTGAACCGGCCCAGCTCAGAGCCGTAGTCGGGCCACGTCTCCGGGCGCAGCAGCAGCTCGACGGCGATCTCGGCCGCCGACGCGTCCCCGAGCCGCACCGGGGGATAGGTGTGCCAGGTCTGCTCGGCCGCGGCGGCCTGTGGCGGGGTGATGCCGCCGAGCTTGGCGTGGTCGAGGCGGAGTTCGGGCAGGTACGCGTCGCGGTCGGCGGGCTCGGGAAACGCAATGCCGTAGGCCCGCCGGACCGGGTCGTGCCACGCGTCGAGGAACCAGTCGCCGAACAGACGCGCCGCTCCCTCGTGCAGCTGTTGGGTGTTGAGCGTCCCCCGCGGGCTGTCGGCGTCGTCGACGAACCGTTCCCGACCGAAGGCGCGGTGGAAGGCGGTGACGTCGGCGGCGTGCAGACGGCCGGCCCCCGTGCGGTGCCAGCGGGTGGTGAGGATGCCGAACGCCAGTCGCAGGTCCGCGGTCGTGCGCTCCGCCGGGTCACGGCGGTAGTAGGCGGCGTTGAGGAAGTCGGTGACCCATCCGGCCGCGCTCGGTCCGGCGATCGAGGTGCCGCTCATGCCGGCGAACCGGGCAGTCGGCAGCCGACGTAGCCCGCGGGCCACCAGGACGCCGCCGGTGGCGGCGAGGGCGAGCTTGCCGAACGACGGCGTGGTTGGCGACGACACGGAGGACCTCGATCGGTGGACAGGACGCAGTGCCTGGCGCCCCACGCTAGACCCGCAGCCCCGACGCCTCGGCGCCGTGCCCGGCCGCCCGACCGGTGCCATCCGCGCACGTCGGCGTGCACCGGTGACGAGCGCGGGGAGCGAAGGCCCCGAGCGGGGGCCGGTGGCGGGGCAGCCACCGACCCCCCGGGATCGGACCCGACTTCGGGCGCACGTGACCGGGACGTGCCCGTGCACCGGGGGCCCTCGCGAGCGCCGCTGCCGCATCGGTGTGCGGGGCGCTCCATGGAGGGGTTCGTCGCCGCCGGCCCAGGCTCCTGCCCGCCTCCCGGAAAGTTCGTAGAGTCGCGGACCCGGTGAGGCGTGGACGGGGCGTCCGCCTCCCACTTCCGCCACCCCCCAGGAGCCATCTCGTGACCGCCACGGACTTCGGAACCACCCCTGACGGCCGTTCCACCCGCCGGTTCCGCCTCGTCGGCGCTGGCCTCGAGGTGGACGTCACGGATTTCGGGGCCACCATCGTCGCCGTGCGCGCACCGGACCGTGACGGGCGGTCAGCTGACATCGCGCTGGGGCACGACCGCGTCGACGGCTACGCCGACCCGGCCAACCCGCACCTGGGAGTCACGGTCGGTCGGGTCGCCAACCGCATCGGCGGCGCCACGTTCGTCCTCGACGGCACGACCTACCGGCTGGCCGCCAACCACGGGCCCCACCACCTGCACGGCGGTGAGGAGCGCGCCTTCGACCGGGTCGTCTGGGAGGTCGCCGACGTCGGCGACGACCGGCTCGAGCTCACCCACACCTCGCCCGACGGCGACGAGGGCTACCCCGGGCAACTGGAGGTCCGCGCGGTCTTCGAGGTGGTCGGCAATCGGCTCGAGGTGACCTACCACGCCACCAGCGACGCACGCACGCCCGTCAACATGACCAACCACGCCTACTTCAACCTCGCCGGCGACCCGGTCACCGAGATCGGGGACCACCGGGTGCAGGTCCTCGCCGAGCGCTACACCCCGACCGACGACGAACTGATCCCGACGGGCGAGATCGCCGAGGTGGCCGGCACGCCCCTCGACCTGCGCGAGCCGACCCGCCTCGGCGACCGGCTACCGCAGCTGACCCAACCGCCTGCGGGCGGCTTCGACCACAACTTCGTGCTCGGCGACGGCACGGGTGAGGTCCGTCTGGCGGCACGCGTGACCGAACCGACCACCGGGCGCACCCTGGAGGTGCACACCGACCAGGCAGCGGTGCAGTTCTACAGCGGCAACATGCTCGACGGCTCGGTCGTCGGGCGCGCTGGCGTGCCCTACCCCGTCCACACCGCGTTCTGTCTCGAGCCGCAGGGCTATCCGGACGCGGTCAACCAGCCCGACTTCCCCTCGATCATCCTCGAGCCGGGCCAGGCGTACCGTCACCGCACCCACTACGTCTTCGGTGCGGCCTGACGCGCGGCCCGGACGGCCTCAGCCGAAGGGGAACAGCCGCTCCGTGCGCGGACAGGCGATGCCGCCGTCGCGACGCACGATCGGCTCGGCGGGTGGCATGGCCGGCTCCGCCGACACGGCCGCGCCGCGCCCCACCCCGAACACCTGCGTCGCCCACATCCGCCCGTCGGCACGGCACACGATCCCCACGCCCATCGCCGTGAACTCCGGCAGCAGGATGTTGGCGCGGTGGCCGTCGGACTCCATCCAACCGACGTGCAGCTCGGCGGTGTCCCGCTGCCCCATCGCGATGTTCTCGCCGGCGGCGATGAAGTCCGGGTGGGCCAGATAGCGCTCGGGGGAGTGCTCGTACACCTCCTCGATCATCGTCACCGACCAGTTCCCGGCCAGCGTCGCCAAACCGTGGTGCCACACCAGCGGCGGAAGGTCGCGTGCCGCCCGCTCGTCGTTGACGCGGTTGAACACGTCCATCGCCATCGCGGCGTTGTCGGCGGGCTGGCTCCAGCCCAGCTGCTCGGACTGGCGAGCCAGCGTGATGGGATCCGGCGGATCGGAAGGGGCGGGGAGCGCGTCTCCGGCGAACCACAGGCCCAAGACGACCACCATGAGGGGCAGGTAGCGCCGTGCGCCCGCGGGCATCGAGGGCCGGCCACGGCGGCGACGGCGCGGGCCACGGCCCCGGGACGACCGCACGGCTGTTCCCGGTGGCGGCCGTAGCTGCTCCACCCGGATCGACCACTGGTCGGTTTGCTCCACCGCTCTTCCTCGGCTACTGCCCGTTCCCCCGCGCTCCTGGCTGGCCTATCGGCACGTCCGTGGTCCGACTTGACCACTTCGGACCAGTCCGGCGCTCCGAACCGGTGGTCCCTGCGGTGGTCGCGGCCCTAGGGTGCGCGCGTCGCCGGCGAGGGAGACCCGGGATGCGAACGCGTGCTGCCGTGCTGGTTGCGACGGATCGGTCGCGGCCGTACGTCGACAGCCGACCGTTGGAGATCCACGACCTCGACCTGGCGCCGCCCCGGGCGGGCGAACTGCTCGTGCGCGTCCAGGCCGCTGGCCTGTGTCACTCGGACCTGTCGGTGGTGGACGGCAACCGCCCACGTCCGACGCCGATGGTGCTCGGGCACGAGGCGGCCGGCGAGGTGCTCGAGGTGGGCGCGGGCGTGACCGACGTGCACGCCGGCGACCACGTCGTGTTGGTGTTCGTGCCCCGCTGCGGCAGCTGCGCCGAGTGTGCCGCCGGCCGACCGGCACTGTGCGAGCGGGCAGCCGCGGCCAACACCGCCGGGGCGTTGCTGCGCGGTGGGCGCCGATGGGGCCACCTCGACGGCGTCGAGGTGCATCACCACCTCGGGGTCTCCGCCTTCGCCGAACACGTCGTCGTCGACCGCGGCTCGGTCGTGGTCGTGCCCGACGACGTGCCGTTCGCGACCGCGGCACTGTTCGGCTGCGCGCTGCTGACCGGCGCCGGCGCGGTGCTCTCGACCGCGCAGGTCCGGCCGGGGGAGTCGGTGGCGGTGTTCGGCCTGGGCGGCGTCGGGCTCTCGGCGGTGCTCGGCGCGGTCGTGGCCGGCGCCCACCCGGTCGTCGCGATCGATCCGGTGCCGGCCAAGCAACGGCTCGCGCGCGAACTCGGCGCCACCCACACGTTCGGTCCGCCCGGCCCCGACACCGGCGGCGACGTCGTCGAGCTGGTCCGTGAGGCGGTGCCCGGCGGCGTCCGCCACGCCTTCGAGGCCGTCGGCTCGGCGAAGGTGCTCGCCGACGCGTGGGCCGTCACCCGCCGCGGCGGCACGACGGTCGCCATCGGACTGCCGCACCCGAGCCAGCAGCTGACCGTCTCCGCCGCCCAGCTGGTCGGTGAGGCCCGCACGCTGACGGGCAGCTACCTCGGCGGGGCGGTGCCGCAGCGCGACATCCCGGCCCTGATCGCGTTGTGGCGGGCAGGACGCCTTCCGGTGGACCGCATCCACAGCGCGTCGCTGGCACTCGAGGACCTCAACCAGGCGCTCGACGACCTCGCTGAGGGCCACACGGTCCGCCAGGTGGTGCATCCCGCCGGACTGCCGACCTGACCGCGTTCGGCGACGGCGACGTCACCGGGCCCGACTGGCACGACCCGCCCGCGCATCCCGCCCTCGCAGATGCGGGGGGAGGTCCTCGTCGGTGAGCGACATCAACGTCAGGTCGGGCACGTCGCGGGTGTCGAGCTCCACGGGATCCGTCATCTGCTCGCCCCTGGCGTCGAGGACGAGGCGGATGCAGGGCTCGTCGACGCTGGTGAACGGCACCGACGTCACCACCCCGCGGTAGCCGGCCCACCGGCTCCCGAACTGGATCTCGACCCAGGTGCCGACCGGATAGCTCGGCACGAGCCGTCGCAGCCAGCCGACGATCTCCTTGTTGAGATGCTTGCCGGCCATCTGCGACAACGTGGCGGCGATCTGGTCCGAGGGCATCGCCCGCCGGTAGGGCCGGTCGGAGGCGAGGGCGCTGTAGACATCGGCGACGGCGCCGATCTCCGCGATCAGCAGCATCCTGCCGGCCCCGACCCGCTCGTGCATCGTGCGCGAGCCGATCTGGTTGTCGCCGACGAGGCCGCGGGGATAGCCGCCACCGCTCTGCTTCTCGTGGTGCTGGTAGGCGACGTGCGCCGGCAAGAGGCTCTTGAACGGCATCCGACGCAGCAGCTCGAAGCCGAGGTAGGGGTGCTGCTGGATGACGGCGAACTCGTCGGGGGTGAGCTTGCCGGCCTTGTCCAGGATGGTGTGGTCGATGTAGGTCTTGCCGATGTCGTGCATCAGGCAGCCCAGGGCGAGCTCGCGCAGACGGTCGTAGGGCATCTGCAGCCGCCGGCCGAGCAGGACCCCGACGACCGCCACGTCCACGGAGTGTTCGAAGGTGTACGAGCTGTGCGTCTTGAGGGACTCCAGCCCGGCGGCGCTGTCGCTCTCGAGCACCTCGCTGATGAGGTACTCGATGTCGGAGTACAGCTCGGCGATCGCCTTCTGCCCCCTGGTGTCGAGTTCGAGCGGCTGCTCCCCGAGCCGGTCGACCATGCCGGGCACGCCGCCGGGACCGCTGCCCCGTTCCTCCGCCACCATCGCGATGCTGGTGAAGGTCGTCGCCACGTGGCCGGTGATGGTGGCGCGGACCTGTTCGCTGACGAGGTCGTTGGGCACCACGTCGTCGGCGAGGCCGTCGCGGATGTAGACCGACATCAGTCCGCGCTTGCGGAGCGCGCGGATGTAGGCCGCGTTCAGTCGGGTCCCCGCGGTCAGCAGGGGACGACCGCCGTCGTCGTAGATGGTCTTGGCCAGGACCTCGCCCGGAGCGAGCCCTTCCAACGAGTGGCGGTACATGTCACTCCACAGGAGGTTGACACGGGGGGACGGTCGTCTGCCCCGGCACGGGATCGCCGGCCGGTCGGCAGAACCGGTGTCCCTGTCGGCCGTGATGCCGGGGTCCTGAAGCCCTCGGCCGCAGTAGCTTCGATGATTCGGAGGGGGACCGATGCGCGAACCTGGTCACGTGTTCATCGCTCGCGGTGATCTGACGCAGTTGGCGTGCGACGCGGTCCTCGTGCCGACCACCATCGACCTGTCGGTGACCGGTGCCTGGCGAACCCTGGTGGGGACCCCGCCGGCCGCTCCCGCCTCCTGGCCCGACGAGCCGCTGTTGCTCGACGTCGAGGCCGACGCGCAGCCCGGACGTCCCCGGGTCTGGCTGGCGGCGACCGCCGGCCTGCACCGGAAAGGAGCGGGAGACGACGCCGTCGCTCGCACGCTCGAGGTACTGCTCGAGCGGGTCGACGCCTTCCTCGTGCAGGCCGCCGCCGTGGCCGGCGCTGCTTCGGGCCGATCGCGGCCCCTGGTCGGCCTGCCCGTCGTCGGCACCGGCGAGCACGGGCTCGGTACCCGTCCCGGCGCCGTGGTCAGCGCACTGCTCGAGCGTCTCGACGGCGTCGTCGACGAGCTCGGCATCGACGTCGTGGTCGTGGCCTGGTCGGCGACCACCGAGGCGTTGTGTCGGCACTGGCGCCGGCGCCTGTGGCAGCGCCGCGCCGGAACCGGCTACGCCGAGGAGGTCTTCGGTCGCTGGCGCCAGGGACGGGTCGTGGACGGCCACGTCCGCGAGGTGCCCGCGGCCGGGTCGCTCCAGCAGCTGCACGGACGCGCCGCCCGCGGCCGGCTCGTGCCCTTCTTCGGATCGGGGGTCAGCCGTGCGGCAGGTCAACCCGACTGGGCCGCGCTGCTCGACGAGCTCGCGCCGCCCGGTGCGGCGCAGCTGTTCCGGCAGTTGTCGGCCCAGGACCAGCTGCACATGGCCGATCCCTTCGCCCGCGCGCAGGTGATCGCCAACCTCGATCCCGGTGGCGGGGCGGCGTTGCGCCAGCGGCTCGACGAGCGGCTCGCGGTCGAACGGCTGTCCCTGCTCCACGTCGAGCTGGCCAACATCGGTGCGCGGGACGCGATCACGACCAACTACGACCGCGGCTACGAGCGTGCGTGCGAGGCAACCGGTGCGTCGGTCTCGATCGTGCCGCGTCCGGGCGGTGGGCGTCGGCTGGTGAAGCTGCACGGCAGCCTCGGCGACGAAGGAGGCGACCCCCTGCTGACCCGCACGCAGCTGCTGGACTTCGGGGCTGAGCGCGGTGCGCTGGCCGGCGTGCTGCAGATGTTGCTGCTGACCAACCACCTCGTGTTCGTGGGCTACAGCATGTCGGACCCCTCGTTGCACGGTGTGGTCCACGCCGTGCAACGGGCGCTGGAGCGGGAACGGACCGCCGACGCGCCGGTCATGGCGACGTCGTTGCAGGTCCATGCGAGCCCGGCCCTGGCTGCGCTGTGGGACGGGACGGTCGACGTGCTGTGGCCCGACGGGCGGGACTTTCCCGACGAGGCGGCACGTGTGCGGCAGAAGGAGATCCTGCTCGACCTGCTGGCCGACGCCGCCAGCCGGGCGACCGTCCCGCTGCTGGCGATGGACGGCGAGGCCGCCGAGCTCGACCTCGGCCCCGACGAACGTGAGCTGCGCGCCGCGCTGTGCACGCTCGCCGACGCCTACCACCGCCACGAGCCGCGCACGGCGCTGTGGGATCCGGTCGGCCGCCTGCTGGAGCGCTACGGCGACCCCGGGCTGAGCGGCGACACGTCCCGCTAGCGTCGCCCGTCGACGACAGGAGACGTGATGGACGGCCAGGCGTTCGAAGGTCGGGTGGTGCTCGTCACCGGCGGCTCGCGCGGCATCGGCCGTGCGGTGTGTCGTCGGTTCGCAGCGGCTGGTGCGCGAGTCGTCGTCCACTACCGCGCCGATGCGCAGGCAGCCGACGAGACCGTCGGCTCCCTCGCCGGCGAGGGCCACGTCGCACTGGCCGCCGACCTCGCCGACCCGGCCGCCGTCGCCGCGTTGGTGGCCGGCGCGGTCGATCACGCCGGCCGCCTCGACGTGGTGGTCAACAACGCCGGCATCTTCGAGGAGCACCGCATCACCGCGGTCGACTACGACGGCTGGCAGGCCGCGTGGCGACGGACCATCGCGACCAATCTGCTGGGCCCGGCCAACCTGATCCACCAGGCGGTGCCGCACCTGGTGGCCGCCGGTGGAGGTCGCATCGTGAACGTCTCCTCTCGTGGGGCGTTCCGCGGCGAGCCCGACCATCCGGCCTACGGCGCGTCCAAGGCGGGGCTCAACAGCCTCGGCCAGTCGTTGGCGCAGGCGCTGGCACCCCACGGCATCTACGTCACCACGGTCGCGCCGGGATTCGTCGAGACCGACATGGCCGCCGCCCACCTGCAGGGACCCGACGGGGACGCCGTGCGCGCACAGTCGCCGCTGGGGAGGGCCGCCGACCCCGACGAGATCGCACGGCTGGTCGTGTTCCTCGCCACGCCCGGGACCGAGTACGCGACCGGCGCGATCGTCGATGCCAACGGCGCGAGCTACCTGCGGACCTGACCCGTCCGAACGTCGCGTGTCAGGACCCGGGCGCGAGCACGTCCATGCCGACCAGGCGCAGCAGTGCGACGGTCTCGGCCAGCGGCAACCCGACGACGTTGGTGTCCGAACCCTCGAGGTGTGCCACCAGGGCCGCGCCTGCACCCTGCAGGCCGTAAGCGCCGGCCTTGTCGAAGGGCTCGCCGGTGTCGAGGTACCACGCGATCTCGCGGTCGGTGAGGTCGCGGAACACCACCGTGGTGCGCACGACGTCGACGTGCACGAGTGCGCCCTTGCGGGTCGCCACCCCCGTCAGGACCTCGTGGGCGCGGCCGGACAGCGCGCGCAGCATGGCCTGCGCGTCGGCACGGTCGCTCGGCTTGCCGAGCACGGCGCCGTCGAGCACCACCTCGGTGTCGGCCGCGACGACGACCTCGCCGTCGCCCGCCTCGGCGGCCATGGCCTTCAGCGCCGCCAGGCGGCGCACCAGGTCGGCGGGGGTCTCCGCGTCGTGGGGCGTCTCGTCGACATCGGAGGGCCGGATCTCGGGTCTCAGGCCGAGACGCTCCAGGAGCGCGGCGCGACGTGGGCTGCCGGAGGCCAGCACCAGCCCTCCCGTCGCCGGAGCGGCGGCGGGTGCCGGCGAATCGGCCGCCCGGTCAACCACCGGAGACCAGGGCGGCGGCGCCGGCGTCGAGGCGTCCGCCGTGGACGCGGGAGTCGAGCCAGCCCTGCGGCAGGTTGGGGCGTTTGGGCTTGTCGGTGTGGCCGCGGGGCTGACGGCGGACGGCCTCGTCGAAGGGCACCCGACGGTCGAGTCCCGCCAGCCGGTCGCCCAACTCGTCGAGCGAAGCGACCTGGTTGAGCGCGCGACGCAGCTCACCGCCCACGGGGAAGCCCTGCAGGTACCAGCCCGGGTGCTTGCGGAACTCACGGATGCCGACGTCGGGGCCCAGCATCTGCACCAGCAGTTCCGCATGCTCGACGAGCAGGTCGCACACCTGCCCGAGATCCGGCGGGGCGGGGATCGGCCGACCGGCGAAGGCGGCCTGCAGGTCGCGGAACAGCCACGGGCGCCCGAGGCAGCCGCGGCCGACCACCACGCCGGCGCACCCGGTCCGTGCGACCATGCGCAGGGCGTCGGCCGCCTCCCAGATGTCGCCGTTGCCGAGGACCGGCACCTCGGGGACGTGCTCGACCAGGCGGCCGATCGCGCTCCAGTCCGCGGGTGGTCCGTAGCGTTCCTCGGTGGTCCGCCCGTGCAGGGTGATGGCAGCCACGCCGAGATCGGCGGCGATGCGGCCGGCCTCGAGGTAGGTGAGATGGTCCTCGTCGATGCCCTTGCGCAGTTTGACGGTGACCGGGACGTCGCCGGCGCTGCGGATGGTGGCCGCGATGATGGCGGCGTACAGGTCCGTGCGCCATGGCAGGGCCGAGCCGCCACCGTGGCGGGTCACCTTCGGCGCGGGACAGCCGAAGTTGAGGTCGAGGTGGTCGATCTCCCCACGCTCGACCAGCAGAGACGTGGCCGCGGCGGCGTCATCGGGGTCGATGGTGTAGAGCTGGATCGACCGGGGTGTCTCGCCGGGCGCGAACGTCGCCTTCCACTGCGAGGTGGCACTGCCCTCGACCAGGCCGCGGGCGCCGATCATCTCGGAGACGTAGAGCCCGTCGCCGTAGCGACGGCACAGGGTCCGGAACGGGGCGTTGGTGACTCCCGCCATGGGTGCCAGGACGACCGGCGGCCACACCGACAGCCCACCGAGCTCGAGCGGTGCGACGGCCGGCGCGTCGGGGCGGGAGGTGGAGGCGGGGGAGGTGGGGGCGGGGGAGGTGGACATGGGCGCAGACGGTACCGGGCGACGTCAGCGCAGCAGGGCGTGCAGCACCTGGTCGAGGACGGCCGTCTTGCGGCTGCGGACGTCGATGTCTGGCACGTACTCCTGCTTGAACGTCGCCAACTCGACGAACCCGTGCACGGTCGACCACAGCATCAGTGCGGCGGTCTGGGGGTCGTCGACGGCGAAGACACCGTCCTCGATGCCCCGGCTGATCACGCCGAGCAGCGCGTCCAACGACTGACGGCCCTGCAACTGCATCGGGTCGACGCCCTCGGGGATGGAGATCGCGCCGCCGAACAGGATGGCGTAGTGCTCCGGGTTCGCCAGTCCCCAGTCGATGTAGGCGTGGCCGAGCAGGTACAGCTGTTCGATCGCGGTCGCGTCCGGTCCGGCCTCGGTCAGCGCAGCGACCACGGCCTCCGTGAAGGCGTTGAAACGCCGGTCGCAGACGGCGAAGAACAGCTCCTCCTTGGTGTCGAAGTGGAGATAGATGGCCGGTGGGGTGACCCCGACCTTCTTCGCAATCGCGCGCATGGAGACCGCGTCGGGGCGGCCGTGCTGCAGCAGCAGCGACTCGGCGGCGTCCATGACCTCGACACGCAGACGCTCGCCCTCTCCACGTCGGGCGCGGTGGGGGCGAGCGGCGGCGGGGGAGTCGGTCACACCGGGGTTGGTACCACATCGGGCGTCGTGGCCGCGGACGGCGGATCCAGCCGGACGTGCTCACTGATCCCGAAGCGCTCGTGCAGCCGACGCAGCGGCGCCGGGGCCCACCAGTTGGCGCCACCGGCGAGACGCATGAACGCGGGTACCAGGGTGGCGCGGACCAGGAAGGCGTCGACGAGGACCGCCAAGGCCATGCCGATCCCGAACAGCTGCATGAACGACACCCGACTGACCGCGAACGCGATGAACACCACGCCGATCAGCAGGGCGGCGGCGGTGACGATCCGTCCGGTCTTCTCCAGCCCCATCGCGACCGCGCCGGCGTTGTCGCGGCCGCGGTCGTGCTCCTCCTTGATGCGTGAGAGCAGGAACACCTCGTAGTCCATCGACAGGCCGAACGCGATGCAGAACATCAGCACCGGCATCGTGGTCACGATCGTCCCGGTCGGCGTGAAGCCGAGCAGCCCGGCGAGGTGGCCGTCCTGGAACACCCAGACCATGGCGCCGAAGGTGGCCGACAGGCTCAGCAGGTTGAGCACGATCGCCTTGACGGGAACGAGGATCGAGCCGAACTGCAGGAACAGCACCACGAACGTGATCGCGGCGATCAGCGCCAGGGCGAGCGGCAGCCGGTCGACCAGGCCCGCCTTGCCGTCGACGAGCTCCGCGGACGCCCCACCGACGAGGACCTCGAACGGGGCGTCGAGCGCCCGGACCTCGGCCACCAGCACCTCGCCGTCGGGCGAGACCGGCTCCACCGAGGGGATCACCGACAGGTAGGTCGCGTCCGCGGCGACCAGACGCTGCGCCAGCGGGGTGGGTGGCGCGACCCGGGTCCCCGCCAGATAGGTGCCGGTCGCGGCGTCGACACGCGCCACGCCCGCCAGCGCCGACACGGTGCGCGCGTAACCGTCGAGGCCGTCGGCCACGACCGGGTCGGTGACGTCGACCCGGTCGGCGACCACGGTCAGCGCGCCGGACTCCGAGGTGTCGAACGCCTCGCGGAGCGTGTCGCCGACCGTGCGCGCCTCCGAGCCGGGCTGGAGCACGCGGTCGTCGGGGAAGCCGAGCTGAATGCCCAGGAAGGGTGCGCCGACGAACACCAGCAGTGCGATGACGGTCGTGGCGACCGGGATCGGGCGCCGCATCACGGTGGTGGCGATGCGGTGCCAGACGCCTTCTCCCTCGGTGAGCGTGCGGACCCTGCGGACACGCAGCCGGTCGACGTTGCGGCCCACCACGGCGAGCAGGGCCGGCAGCAGCACGACGGCGCCGATGGCGGCCAGTGCGACCACCGCGATGCCGGCGTAGGCGAACGAGCGCAGGAACGCGATCCGAAACACCAGCAGCGCGGCGAGCGACGAGGCGACGGTGGCCGCGCTGACGATCACGGTTCGCCCGGCGGTCGCGACGGTCCGGCGGATCGCTTCGGGGACCTCGAACCCGAGCGCGAGTTCCTCGCGGTAGCGCGACACGACCAGCAGCGCGTAGTCGATCGCGAGCCCGAGCCCGATCGCGGTGGTGAAGTTGAGGGCGAAGATCGACACCTCGGCGAAGCCGGTGACCACCCGTAGCACGAGGAAGGTGCCGAGGATCGCGAACCCGCCGATGGCCAGCGGCAGCAGCCCGGCGACGACGCTGCCGAAGACCAGCACCAGCAGCACGAGGGTGATCGGCAGCGCGATCATCTCGGCCGTGAACAGGTCCTCCTCGACGGTCTCGGTGATCGTGGTGAAGGTGACGGCCTGGCCGCCCACATCGACGCCGAGCCCGTCGAAGGTGCCGTCGTAGCTGGCGTGCAGGCGCGCACCGGTGTGTTGGCTGGCGTTGCCGTCACCCTCGATGCGGGCGAGCACGAGCGCCTGGGTGCCGTCGGTGCTGCGCAACGGGGGGACGTTGCCGAGGGTCCAGTACGACACCACCTCTGCGACCCCCTCCTCGGCGGCCAGCGCGGTGACCAGGCGCTGCGCGGCGGCGGCCACCTCGGGGTGGTCCACCAGCGCCGAGCCCGGCATCGTGCCGGGTCCGCTCCGGTCGTCGCCGGTCGCGGCGGTCGGCTCCGCGTTCGCGGCCACGGCGGGCGACGCGGCGAGGTCGGTGGCGTCGACGACGACGACGAGGTTGGGCACGCCGCCTTTGAAGCGGTCCGCGAGCAGGTCGGCGGCCCGCGAGGACTCGGCCTGCGGGTCGTCGAAGCCGCCGGCGGACAAGCGACTCGCGACGTCGCCGCCCACCATGCCGGCGACCGCGAGCAGCGCCAGGGTGACCGCGAGCACCTGCCAGCGGTGTCGGACCACGAACAGGTCGGGCCGCACGCCGCCGGGCGCGTCGGAACGGAGCGGGCCCTGCTCGGCGAGGGTGGAATCGGAAGGGCGCATCGTGGTTCTCCGGTGGTGCCGCTGCGGTGGCGGGGGATCCTTGTGAACGACGTTCACTTAACGATGATCACTTAACACCGGTAACCACAGCGTTGTCAAGGGCTTCCCGGGTCGGTCCAGCCGCTAGCGTTCCGGCCCGCGTTCGTCCGAGGAGTTGACCGTGTCGTCCTACCGTCGGTTCGTGGCCCTGGGCGATTCCTTCACCGAGGGACTGTTCGACGAGCTCGGTCTCGACGGCCGACACCTCGGCTGGGCCGATCGACTCGCCGAGGCACTGGCGCTCCTCGCCGCCCGGGACGACGACGGCGCGCTGCAGTACGCCAACCTCGCGGTCCGTGGCCGACTGCTGGACGGAGTGGTGGAGGAGCAGGTGCCGGCGGCCCTGGCGCTGGAGCCGGACCTGGTCTCGTTCCACGCCGGCGGCAACGACGTGCTGCGCCCGAAGGTCGCGATCGAGGACCTCGTGCGCCGCTACGAGCATGCCGTCGGCCGGCTGCGCGCCAGCGGGGCCGAGGTGGTGTTGTTCACGGCGCTGGAGCGGGCCGGCGGCAGCGGGCGGCTGGCCGACAACCTCGCACGCCGGTTCGCCATCTTCAACGCCGGCGTCCGGCGGACCGCCGCGCGTCATGGAGCCGTGGTGGCCGACGTCGGCGGCGAACCGGCCCTGCAGGATCGCCGGATGTGGCACGAAGACCGGCTGCACCTGCAACCGGAGGGACACCGGCGCGTGGCAGCCGCCGTCCTCGAAGCGTTGGGCGTTGAGGACGAGGCACTGCTCGGCGGCGAGGCCGGCTGGTGGCGCGAGCCGCTCGGCGCAGCCGGCGCGGCGCCCCGGCGCCACGTCATCGCCGGGGACGTCCGGTGGGTCCGCCGGCACCTGTTGCCCTGGGTGGGTCGGCGGCTGCGCGGGGTCTCCAGCGGCGATGCGGTGGCGTGCAAACGTCCCGAGCTGATGGAGCTCCGGCTCCACGGCTGACGGACGGAGTCGTCGGTCAGCCGGCGACGTCCGGCCCGGCCGAGGCGAGCGCGATGCGCAGCAGCACCCGCCGATCGCGGCGCATGGCGTCGCGGTACTCGTCCCAGTCGGGGTGCTCGCCCGAGACCCGTCGGTAGTAGTCGACCAGCGGCTCGATGGCATCCTCGCCGCGCACGATCGTGGTGTTCCCGTCGATGCGGATCCACGGGCCGAAGAACGCCTCGGTGAACACGCACAGCGACGCCCGGGGATCGCGCTCGAGGTTGCGGACCTTCACCGCGGTCTCGCGGGTGGACACGACCGCGAGACCGTCGTCGTCGACGCCGACGGTGATGGGCGACAGCTGCGGGCTGCCGTCCTCGCGGTGGGTGTGCAGCACCGCGCGGTGGTGCTGGCGTAGGAAGTCGCGGGCTTCGTCCAGGTCCATGGCGGCCATCCTCGTGCGGCGTCGCGGCACCGTAGACAGCCGTGAGACGTGCGTCACGGGCTGGGCGGGCAGGACCAACGGTGAGAGGGACATGGTGGCGGCCTCCTGGCGGCGAGGTCGTGGCACGCTACGGCTGGGGTGCGACACCACCGGCCGAGATGCGCCCTGGACCGGCTGCGGCGTTCTCCGCGGGACGTTGCGCAGGACGGCTGGACAGGCGGAAGGAGCGGGGCGTGCTGCTGACCGTGGGCCACGGGACCGCCACGCAGGACGAGCTCGTCTCGCTGTTCCTGGGCGCCGGGATCGCGTCGGTGGTCGACATACGACGTTTCCCCGGCAGCCGTCGCCACCCGCACGTCGCGCGCGACCGCATGCAGGAGTGGCTACCCGAGGCAGGGATCGTGTACCGGTGGGAGGAACGCCTGGGAGGCCGCCGCAGCCGCCGCCCCGACTCGCCCCACACGGGCCTTCGCAACGCGTCGTTCCGGGCGTATGCGGACCACCTCGGCTCCGAGGAGTTCCACAGCGCCGTCGCCGGCGTGCTCGACGAGGCCGCCCGACACACCACGGCGGTGCTCTGCAGCGAGTCGCTGTGGTGGCGCTGCCACCGGCGGCTCGTCGCCGACCACGTCACGCTGCTCACGGAGGTGCCGTTGCGCCACCTGCTGCACGATGGCCGCCTGGCCGAACACGTGCCGACCGACGTCGTTCGCGTGGAGGACGGGCGGCTGATCTACGACGGTGGGGCAGCGACGCTCGGGGTCTGAGGCGGCTCACCAGCCGCCCCGTCCGGCCGGTTCGTGGCAGACGTCGCAGATCGCATCCGGATGCTGCGGAGGGGGGACGTCCCAGGCCGGGTAGGCGCCGACGTAGCCGACCGACGACGATGCGTCGTCGTAGATGCCCGGCGGTGGACGCTCGTCGTGGTCGACGTGCGCCAGCTCGAGCTCACGCTGCTGCCGCGCGAGCTCGGCGCGCTCGCGTGCCGCCTGTTCGCACGAGAGGCATCGCCGGGGGTCCATGTCGCTGCGGGTGCGTCGCAGCACCTCGACGTCGCGGTGGCAGTCCGGGCACGGCGTCGATTCCGTGCGTGGACGCACCAGCTTCGTGAGCTGCCCCTGGGAGATGCCGAAGGCGCGGGCGATGTCGACCACGCGGAGGTCGCGCATCTCCCAGTACAGGCGGTCGAGGGTGTCGAGCGGCAGGGCCGCGGAACCATCACGGAAGGACTCGGTGATGGCGAACAGCGTCAGCGCCACCTCCTCCTTGGCGACGGCGGCCCGGCTACGGGTGGTGGCGGCGGCCTGTTCGGCGTCCCGCAGGCGCCGGACGGCGTCGGTCAACGGTGCCTCGTCGAGTCGGGGTTCGGTCGTGGTGGTCGCGGTCAACGTGGCCTCCTCGGCGGCAGCGACGGCACCGATGATGGGCGTCCGGCCGCCCGCTCCGCTGATCGGATCGTTCGGCGGCTGTGGACGACCGGGTCCGTTCGGCGGTCGCGAACCGCGGCCGGTCGACGCAGCCTCGAGGTCGACCTCACGCCAGGAGTCCGGTAATGCCCGTGAACGACGAGAGCGACCTGCCCGGAACGCTGCAGCGGTCACCGAAGAAGGCGCAACGCACGTATACGAAGACGCTGAACTCGGCGCTCGAGACCTACGACGGCATCGAGGAACGTGCCGAACGCACCGCCTACGCGGCCGTGAAGCACAGCTTCGAGAAGGTCGGCGACCACTGGGAGCCGAAGAAGGAGAAGGGACCGTCCGACGAGCGCGCCAAGCGGGGCGGCCCGGGCAAACAGGGGCGCACCGCGGGAGGCGTGGACGTGGAGGGGCACACCAGGCAGGAGCTTTACGAGCGTGCGAAGAAGCTGGGTGTGAAGGGCCGGTCGAAGATGACCAAGCAGGAGCTCGGCGAGGCCATCGCCCGCAAACAGGACTGAACGCGCTCAGGTCGCCGGCCTCGGCACGGGCCGCTCCGCCGTCTCGAGCTTTCCGCAGAAGGTGGTTCGAGGCGCTACGCGTCGGTGAGACGGGCGGTGCGGGGACGCCCGGGACGGCGCTCGATCGCGCCGCGGCGTTCGAGGACACGCACGTGGCTGAGGATGGTGCTGGGGGAGGAGACGCCCACCTCGTCGGCGAGTTCGCGCAGCGTCGGGGCGTAGCCGTGTCGCTCGTACAGGCGTCGGAGCGCGGCCAGGACCTGACGCTGGCGGTGGGTCAGGTCCGCGGGACGATCATGCGCTGCGTCGGTGCGGTGGCCGGGGCCGGCGGGCGGAACGGACATCGATTGCCTCCGGATCGGTGGGTCCGCAAGCGTCGCGCCGAGGTGGACAGCCGGCCGGATGGGTCGGCTCCGGCCTGTGGAGGACCGTCGTCGGAGCCGGAAACCCTACCCGTGAACGTGCCGCCGAAGTTCTCCACGAAAGACCGGCGAGGCGGTTCTGGCTTGCCCGGACCGCCCCCGGTGCGCGAGGCTGCCACAGATGACGGTCCTGTTCCGTGTGGCGCGCAATCCCGACCCGGGTTCTCGACTCGCCTACCTGCTGTGGGTGCCCGTGCCCGACGGTCCGCTGCTGCTCAAGGCACGTGAGCGCTGGCCCCGTACCGCGAAGGTCTACTGCCACCGGGCCGACGCCTGGCCCGACGTCGACGGGCTCGAGCTCGTCGAGGAAGTGGCGGTCCGGACCTGTGCCTGGCGTGGTCGCTCGGTGGACCTGGTGCTCGACCGCCACCGCGAGAACCGGTCGCAGTTCGTCTTCACGCGGCTGAAGAGCGGCCGTGAAGGCATCTTCTGGCAGACCCCGAAGACCGTGGGCGGTGTCCGCCCCGGTCTACGAGTCCCGACGCGGCGTGCCTCGGGCGCCGAGGTGCTCACCGTGCTCAGGGACACCCGCGAGCGCTACGGCTACCGCTTCGCGAACCAGCAGGCGGTCGTGGATGCGCAGCCGTTGCCCTGCGGCGACTACGGCATCGCCATCGACGGCCGGATCGTCGCTGCGGTCGAGCGCAAGTCCCTCGACGACTTCTCGACGAGCGCCGTCGATGCGTCGCTGTCGTTCGCGATGGCCGAACTCGCCGCCCTCGAGCGCGCCGCGGTGGTGGTCGAGGGACGCTACGGCGACTTGTTCACCCGTGAGCACGTCCAGCCGGGCTTCCTGGCGGACCTCGTTGCGCAGCTGCAGGTGCGCTACCCGACGGTCCCGAACGTGTTCTGCGGCAGCCGCAAACTCGCCGAGGAGTGGACCTTCCGGTTCCTCGGCGCGGCGCGGGCCGAGTTGTCCTGACGCCGGCGGCAACGCCCGGCCGCGACGTGCCCTACGGGGCTCCGGCCGCGACCGCGAAGGTCTGCGGACCCGGCGACGGTTCGCAGGACTACCTCGCCGCCATCCCTCGTCCTCTCCTCACCCGCCGCACGGTTTCGTGTCGGGAGCCGAATGTGGGGCGCGGCCCGGGGTCACCCGGGGCCGGCCATCGCCGACGTTCGTGTCGGGAGCCGAATGTGGGGGGCGGCCGGCCGAGGGGGCGGTTCAGAGACCGGGGATGCCCTTGCCGCCGAGGAACTGCTTGGCGAGCGCCATGGGATCGATACCGAACTTCTGCAGGATGTTGCGGTGCTCAGGGTCGTCGGTGTCGACCTGCTGCGGCAGCTCCTGGTCGGCCTGCTGCGCCTTGTCTTGCTCGCCGCGGTCACGCAGCATGCCGAGGATCTGGTCCTTGTCGATGTTCATCGTCGTCTCCGTGGGAGGGCGGCCGAGGCGGGAGTGCGGCGACCGCCTCCCGGATCGTGCTCCCTCCTTGCCGCCCGCGGAAGCGCTGGCCGTGACCACAACGTCACCAACTCGCTCCGGTCCGGCTGACGCCGGTGGTGGTGCGGAGTCGATCACGTGCTCGGCTACGCCTTCGCCTCGACGGCTCCCGTGGCCAGCGCGGCCCGGCCGAGGACCGCCAGCTGCTCGGCGGTGTACAGGCCCTCGTCCGGCACCTCGGTGAGGCGGGACTGGTCCGAGGTCCGAAGGAAGTGACGGTAGGTACAGCCGGGACAGCCGTAACTGCTGCAGCTCAGCAACTCCATGCTGTGCGTCGCCATGAACCGAACCTCGCATCGGGAAGGGTCAGAGCGTAGAGAGCCTGGTCGTCCGCGTTTGCGACCGTACGACCAGTTCGCGACCTTGCGGGCGCCATCCGTACACCGCGCGGGACGTGGCCGGAGGCCGGGGCCGGCTTCGCGGGAACGCCGTCTCGCGACCTACGGTCGGAGCCGTCGGAGCACGCCATCCCGGAGGAAGCACATGGGCCCCACCATCTCACTCGGCAACGACCTGACGGTACCGCGGCTGGGTTTCGGCACCTTCCAGCTGCAGGGCGACGACGCCTATCGGGGCACCCGTACGGCGCTCGAGGTCGGCTACCGGCACATCGACACCGCACAGGGCTACGACAACGAGGCCGAGGTGGGCCGTGCCATCGCCGACAGCGACGTCGACCGCGGTGAGGTGTTCCTGACGACCAAGATCAAGCCGAGCAATGCCGCGGCCGGTGACGTCCGCTCCTCGACCGAGCAGAGCCTGCGCGACCTCGGCGTCGACCAGGTCGACCTGATCCTGCTGCACTGGCCGGCGGAGAAGTACGCGCCGCTGCAGGAAACGCTCGGTGCGATGACGGTGCTCCTCGAGGACGGTCTCACGCGCGCCATCGGGGTCTCCAACTTCCCTTCGGCGATGCTCGAGCAGGCGTTCGAGCTGGCCCCCGTGGTCACCGACCAGGTCGAGCACCACCCCTTCCTCGGTGTGGATCCGATCGAGAAGGTGCTCGAGCAGCGGGGGGGCTTCCTCACCGCCTATTCGCCCTTGGCCAGGGGGCGGGTCACCGAGGATGCGACCCTGAGCGAGATCGGGGAGGAACACGGCGTGTCCGCCGCCCAGGTCACCCTGCGGTGGATGCTGCAGAAGCCCAACACCGTCGCCATCCCGAAGTCGGGCACGCCGGAGCGCGTCCGTGCCAACTTCGACGTCTTCGGGTTCGAGCTCAGCGACGCCGAGATGCAGCGCATCCACGGCCTCGAGCGCCAGCAGCGCCTCATCGACCCCGACGGTGGGCCCGCGTGGGACTGACCAGCCGGTGACACCGACCGGTCACCGGTCGGCGACCTCCCAGCGGCCCGGGCGGCGGGCATCGTCGGCGCCGTCGATGGTGCCCGTCTCCCAGTCGATCTCGAGCACCTGCACCGCCCCGAAGTACTCGCTGGTGGGTACCTCGGTGGTGACCCGGTAGCCGCGCGAGGCGAGTTGCCCCGAAGCGTCGCTCCCCATCGCCTCCTCGAGTTCGAGCAGGTCCCGTTCGAGGTGGAAGCGCGGCGCCGACACCGCCTCCTGCAGCGCCTCGCCCTGACCGGCCCAGCGCACCAGCACCTGGGCCACGATGTTGGGGATGCGGCGGCCGCCGGGTGAACCCAGTGCGAGCACCGGCCGACCGTCACCGTCGAGCACGACCGTGGGCGTGATGAAGCTGCGTGGCCGCTTCCCCGGCGCGACATGGTTGATCGAGTCGGGCTCCGGGTTGAAGTTCTTGAGCTGGTCGTTGAGGAAGAAGCCCGACACGGGCAGGCCCGAGCCGAAGAAGTTGCTGAGCGTGTTCGTCATCGACACGACGGTGCCGGTCGCGTCGACGACCACGACGTGGGTGGTGTCGGACTCGAACGACAGCGCG
Organism: Egicoccus sp. AB-alg6-2; assembly: GCF_041821025.1. Lineage (NCBI taxonomy): Bacteria > Bacillati > Actinomycetota > Nitriliruptoria > Egicoccales > Egicoccaceae > Egicoccus > Egicoccus sp. AB-alg6-2. Next base: position 222,223 of record NZ_JBGUAY010000007.1, read on the forward strand.
TCGTCCTCGTCCTCGACCGTGACGAACCCGTCGTCGGGAATGCGGGCGGCCAGCTCGGCGGTGTGGTCCCGGTCGAGCAGGGCGTCGACGTCGACCTCCTCGACGGTCGGATCGCCGACGTGATGGCTGCGCTGGTCGTTGGCGGTCCGCCAGGCCTGCGCCAGCAGATGGACCGCGTCGACGCTGCCGAGATCGAGGTCGCGGATGCCGCGCTCCTCGGCGATCTGCAGCAGCTGCACCATCGGCGCGCCGCTGACCGGCGCGCCGCCGGAGACGATCGTGTGACCCGCGAACGTCCCGACCGCCGGCTCCACCTCGATGACCTCGTAGTCGGCCAGGTCCTCGGGATCGAGACCCTCGACGGCGTCGGCGATCCGCTCGGCGAGCACGCCGGTGTGCATGACCGCCGCCCCCTCCTGCTGGATCAACCGCAGGGCCTCGGCGTACTCGGGTTGTCGCAGCAACTCGCCGGCCGGAACGGCCTGTCCGGCCGGGAACAGCCGTGGCAGCAGGTGGATCGGCATGCGGTGGGCGGCGCCGCGCAACCGCTCGTGGAGGTACTCGTCGACCTCGACGCCGTCCTCGGCCAGCCGCGCCGCGTACTCGATCAGGTCGGGCAGTGACACCGAGCCGTGCTCGTCGTGGATGTGCTCCATGCCGGCCGCGAGGCCGGGGACGCCGATGTCGGACGCGGGGATGCCGCCGTCGGTCGGGGCGATCTCTCGGTAGTCGTAGTAGCGGGCCGGGCCGTCGGCCGGCTGGACGAGCATGGCGCCGCCCCCACCGATCCCGGACCCGAACGGCTCGGCGACGCCCAACGCATAGGCGATCGCGATCGCGGCATCCACGGCATTGCCACCGTTGGTGAGCACCTCCATGCCTACCTCGGTCGCCGCCGGGTGGCTCGTACTGACCCCGTACTGGACCAGCCGGGGCGCCTCGTCCTCCGCGGCGGCCGGCTCGCGGTCGTCGCGGCGCTGCAGTTGCACCGGGTCGCGTTCGGCGACGGGCTCGGGATCGTCCTCGAGCTCGGTGAGGTCCTGGTCGAGGAACTCCGCCCGTTCCTGCCGGTCACGGGGCTGGTTGTAGACCGACACGCCGGCCAGGCCGACGACCACGACGACCGCCAGCACGTAGTTCAGCCACCGGTCCGTCATCACGACGTGGCCTCCACGTCGCCTTCGGTCGCGACCACCCTGCCGTGGTCCACCTCGGTGATGAGCATGCCGGCTTCGCGCCGCCACGCGAGCCCCTCGCCGCCGCCCAGCCGCTGAAAGATGCGTGCACGGCGATACTCGGCCAGGGGCCCGGACAACAACCGAGGTGCCCCCTCGCGGATCTCGATGGGCAGCAGCTCGACGCGGGCCCGCCCGTCGGACCGCAGCTGGTAGCGCGCCACGGCCGATTCGCGGGTGCGCGACCAGCCCTGGTCGAAGACGAAGTTGCCGAGGCTGTAGAAAACCAGCGTGTCGCCGATGCGCTCCACCCGCTGCAGCACGTGTGGGTGGTGGCCGATGACGATGTCGGCACCGGACGCTGCGGCCATCTCGGCGAGTTCGCGCTGGTCACGGTTGGCGGCGAAGCCGTACTCGGTACCCCAGTGGAAGTGGGTGATCACCAGGTCGGCGTTGGCCGACGCCTCGCGGATCAGGCGGCTGGCACGGTCCTGCTCGGCCGACAAGACCCCGCCCTGGAACGCCAGGGCGACGAAGCCGACCACGTAGGCGTCGCTGAACGCGAGCGTGGCCACGGTCAGCTCGCCGTGTTCCTGGTAGTCGATCTCGATCGCGTCCTGCAGCGACGCGCCGGCGCCCACATGGGACAGGCCGACCTCGTCGAGCGCGGCGATCGTGTCGCGCAGCCCGGGGATGCCGTGGTCCATGAGGTGGTTGTTCGCCAGCGCCATGGTGGTGAAGCCGGCGTCGGCGAGCGCCTGCGCCGCCCGCTCGTCACTGGCGAGGTGGATCAGTTTGTCCGCGTCGGGCAGCGCGTCGGGGTCGGGGGTGATGACCTGTTCGAGGTTGCCGGTGACGTAGTCGGCCCCGGCGAACACCGGGCGCATCTCCTGCAGCAGCCAATCGTGCCCGTGGCGTTCGGCGGCGCGTTCGACATGACGGCCGAACATCACGTCACCGACCATCACGGCCCGAAACGTCGCGTCGCCGGTCATCTCGGCCGCCGCTGCGGGTTCGCCCTCGAGCAACCCGCCCCCGTGGACGACGCCGACGACCAGTGCCGTCAGGGCCATCGCGACGGCGGTGTCGCGTCCTGCGGTGCGCGACTGCCGGCGCAGGCGGCGCTGCAGACGGCCGCGTCGGGTCGTCGGCGGCGCATCGATGGGGGGCGCGGTGTCGGTCACGCTCAGGCCATGACGAGGTTGACGGCGAACACCAGCAGGAACGTCACGCCCGACAGCAGCAGCGTGGAGATCAGCGTGTGCGGCAGCCCCTGGCGGGCGATGCTGTTTGCGACCAGCCCGGGAACGATGACACCGATGCCGCGGAACTCGTAGACCTCGAAGGGCAGGGCGGGGTAGAGGTAGTCGAACACCAGCTTGAGCAGGATGCCGATGCCCAGCATCGCGACGAAGCGCCGGCGGCCGTAGAGGATCACCACGCGCGACACGCCGTAGTGCACCACCAGGAACGTCGAGAAGCTGATGAGGAAGATCGCGCCGACGAACAGCACCTGGTCCAGCACCAGGGCGAGGTAGCCGGGAACGACCATGCCGGCGGGAATGACACCGGTGCGTTCGGCGTAGACGAGGCTGACGGCCACGCCGATGACCAGCGACAGGTAGAGCTCGGTTCCGAACATCAGGCGGCTCCTCGGGTCGTCGAGGTGTCCACGGCGAGCGCCTCGAGCGCGGCGACCAGCTGGGTCCCCCCGCCATGCAGGTTGCCGACGCCGTAGACGATCCGGCCACTGAGCTGACCGTCCAGTGCCTCGACGGCGCGCTCCGGCGGCTGGTCGGTGAGGTCGATCACCTCGGCGGCCTGCACGTCGCCGTCGGCGACCGCCTGCAGGATCGGGCCGGTCTGGCCGCCGACGACGACCAGCACGTCGATGGGCAGGTGGGGCAGCACGTCCCGGGCGAACAGCTGGGTGCGGTTCATCCGGTCCTCCCGGCAGTTGACGATGACGGTCAATGCGTCGGTGGGCAGCGACCGATCGGCGAGGTGTTTCCACACGGCGAGCGTGGAGGTGGGGTCGTTGGCCGCGAACCCGTTGACGAAGAACGCCGGGTCGTCGGGATCGCCGACGGGGACCACCCGCATCGCGTACCGGTCCACCGGCGCCTTGCGCATGCCGCGCATCGCCACCTCGTCGGGGATGCCGAGGTCCCGGGTGACCGCGAGCACCAGCGCGACGTGGTCGGCCAGCACGAGATGGTCGAACCCGGCCAGGTAGTCCTCGTCCACCGCGTCCGGGTCGGCGACGAGCACCTCGGTCCCGCGTTCGCGGGCCACCTCGGTGTAGGTGGGCAGCAGACGATCGGCGATGACCACCAGCTTGCCGCCGAACGGGATGCTGGCGGCGAACACCTCGGCGACGTCGTCGATCGTCGGTCCCATCTCGTCGAGGTGGTCGTCGAGTGCGTTGCAGATCAGCAGCAGGTTGACGTCCAGCAGGTCGCGGTGGAACGTCAGCTGGTACTCCGGGTCGATCGCCATGCATTCGACCACCAGGGTGTCCGCCGCTTCCTGCACGGCCCGGTGGTTGACCAGCCGCTGCTCGCTGATGTTGGGACCCTCCGGGCGCCGGTGGACGTCCACCTCCTCGCCGGACCAGCCGAGGAGCAGCTTCGGCTCGGTGCCGGTGGTCTTTCCGAGCGGCCGACGGCCGCCTTCGGCCAGGGCGCCGGTCAGCAGCCGGGTCACCGTCGACTTGCCGCGACTGCCGTTGACGCTGATCCGCAACGGCACCGCCGCGAGGTGGCGACGGTTGCGTCGCCGTTCCACGACACCGACGATCAGCAGCGCCACCAACGTCAGTGCGACGACGAACGTGACCACGTCGTCGCTGGACTGCATGGGGAGGTCGGCCATCGGCGCTCCGGTGTTCCATCCGCGGCCGCCCTGCGGCGGGTCCGCAAGGTCCCGTGGGAACCGTAGGCGGACCGCCGTGCCTCACCGTGCCATCCACCCTGGCCTTCGGAGCGGCGAATTCACCTGGCCGTCCCGAGGCGCGTCGTGCGGCCGCCATTTGCGCGGCCGCGGACCCTCTGTACCTTCGATGGTGTCCGACGGGCGCTCCCGGTTCCGAGCCGGCGCCCGTCCGCTTGTTGCCACGCGGCCGCCGCGTGTGCCGTTCCGTCACGGGGTGTTCGTTTGCGCGCAAGCCTGTTCTCGACTGCTGCCCTGCTGCTGGTCACGGTCCTGGTTCTTGGTGTCCAGGCCGGTGACGGCGCCTCCGCCAGTGACCACGAGCCGCCGGACGTGTCGGGGGTGGCGGCGAGCGTGAGCGAGCGGGAGGCGCGGTCGGCGCCGACGTTCGGCGTGACCCGTTTGGCGAATCCGGCCCGGAGCGTGGTCACCGATGCCGACGGTGCCTGGCTGGCCACCTTCACCGACGGCGCCCGCACCGCCGCGGTCGCCGGGCAGGAGCGCACGTTCGACGAGCCCGGCGCGGAGCATGCGGTCACCACCGACGTGTGGGTGCGCCTGCTCGCCGAGCCCTTCGACGGCGTGGTCGACAAGGCCTGGCTCGAGGCGGCCGTCGAGGACCGCGCGCCCGACGTGCTCGAGGTGGGCACGCAGTACCTCGACGACGCTCCCGACGTCCACGACGCCGACGGCGCGCTCGTCTCGGGTGCCGCCGAGTACGGCCCCCTTCAGCCCGACGGTTCGCGACCGGTCGGTGCGGACTGGCACGACTTCCTCGGCGTCGACGCCGACTATGCCGGCCGCATCGATCCCGCCGACCCGGAGGAGTACCGCGCCCTCGACTGCTCCGGCTACGTACGGATCGTCTTCGGGCACCGCATGGGTCTGCCGATGACGCTGCGCCCCGACGGCGGCGCGTCGCTCCCGCGACGCTCGTTCGAGCAGGCGGCCTCGGCGCCCGGCGTGGTGCCGATCGCCGACGGGGATGCCGAAGGTGCGGTCGCGGACGACGCGTTGCAGGCCGGTGACCTGGTGTTCTTCGACTCGCCGAACGACCGCGACGGACGCATCGACCACGTGGGCATCTACGTCGGCCTCGACGACGGCGGCCACCACCGGTTCCTGCACTCACGCCGCTCGGCCAATGGTCCGACGCTCGGAGGCGACGACCAGGGCGCCTCCGTCCTCGACGGAGACGGGTACTTCGCGCAGGGGTTCACCTTGACTCGCCGCCTCTGATCCCGCACGTCTAGCGTTCCGGCCGATCCAGGAGGGCACGTGGCGGCAGTGTGGGCCGGCATCCCGATCATGGTGGTGCTGGTGCTGATGGTGGGGCGTCGCTGGGCGGCGTCGCGGGCCGGGCTGGTCGGAGCGGCGCTGGCGCTGGCCATCGCCGTCGTCGCGTTCGACCTCGGACGGGGCTCGCCTGCGGAGGCGCCGGGCGCCGGCGCCTTTCTCGGCACCTTCGGCGAGGCGCTGTTCACCTCGGCGACCATCCTGTGGATCGTCATCCCGGCGCTCGCGATCCACCACCTGCAGGTCGCGACCGGCGCCACCGACCGGCTGCGCCTGGCGCTGGCCGGTCTCGCGGCCGATCCTCGGCTGTTCGCCCTGCTGATCGGCTGGTTCTTCGCGCTCTTCGTCGAAGGCGCGGCGGGGTTCGGGGCGTCGGTGGCCCTGGCAGCACCGTTCCTGGTCGGCGTCGGCTACCGGCCGTTGGACGCGGTCGTGGTCGCGATGCTCGGCCACGCCATCGGGGTCTCCTTCGGCGCCATCGGCACGCCGATCGTTCCGCAGGTGGCTGCCACCGGGCTGACCGGTCTGCAGATCGCGGCGCCGACCGCGCGTCTCCACCTCGCCGGCGGCTGGTTGCTGCTGGTGGCGATGATGCTGATCGCCTCGCGGGCCGTCGGCCGCCCCGCCCGAGGTGCGATCTGGGGCTGGACCGCGCTGGCCGGGGTGGCGTTCCTCGTGCCCTATTGGCTCATCGCCACCTTCGTCGGGCCGGAGTTGCCGACCCTCGGCGGTGCCCTCATCGGCGTCGGCGTCTTCGTCGCGGCGTTGAAGCTGGCCGGCCGTCACCGCGACGCGGTGGGTCGACCGGCGCTGCCGGTCCTGCCGGCCACGCCGCCGCCCACGCCGCCGATCGAGCGTCGCGGGCTGGCGCAGGCACCAGCCGGCCCGCAACCGGTGCCCGGGGCGGAAGCCTCCCGCAAGCGCGAGGTCGAGCGCCGGCCGACGGGAGCGGAGCTGCTGCGCGCGGCCGCGCCCTATCTCGTCCTGATCGCTCTCGTGCTGCTGACGCGTCTGGTGCCTCCGATCCGCGATCCGCTGCGGGCCGTCGAGCTGGCGTGGTCGCTGCCCGGCGGTTTCGCGGGCTCGTTCCGGCCGCTCGCCCACCCGGGCACGTTGCTCAGCGTGTCGTTCCTGGGCGGCGCCCTGCTGACCCGCGCCGGGGCGGGGTCCGTGTCCGGCGCGCTTCGCACCACCTTCCCGCAGTTGGCCGGTGTCACCGTCGCCCTGGTCGCGATGCTGTCCCTGGCGCGGATCATGGTGCATGCCGGCATGACCCAGTCGCTGGCCGAGGCCGCCGCCGCCGGGGCGGGCGCGGCGTGGCCGGTCCTGGCACCGCTGGTCGGCGTGCTCGGCACCTTCGTCACCGGCTCCGCGACGGCTTCGAACGTGCTGTTCACCGACCTGCAGGTCGCCACCGCGCAGACGCTGGACCTGCCCCTGCCGCCGATGGTCGCGGCGCAGGGCTATGGCGCCGCGGTGGGCAACGTGGTGTGTCCGCACAACATCGTCGCGGCCGGCGCCACCGTCGGCCTCACCGGCGGTGAGGGCGAGGTGCTGCGCCGGACCATGGCGCCGGCGCTGCTGTACGCGGTGGTCGGAGGACTCCTCGTCCTCGTCATGGTCGGGCAGTAGCGTGCGGCGGAGGCCTCTACCTCCGCCGCCCGCGAAAGGCACGACGTGACGACGCTCGGCATGGTCGGCCTGGGCCGCATGGGCGGCAACATGACCCGCCGCCTGCGCGATCGCGGCATCGAGGTGGTCGCCTACGACCGCGACGCCGACCTGGCCGAGGTGGCCGACCTCGACACGCTCGTCGAGGCCCTGCCGACGCCACGGTTGGTGTGGCTGATGCTGCCGGCCGGCGCCCCCACCGACGACACCATCGCGACACTCGTCCCGTTGCTCGACCGGGGTGACACCGTCGTCGACGGCGGCAACGCCAACTGGCGTGTCACCGTGGCGCGGGCGCGGAGGCTCGCTGCCGAAGACATCGCGCTGGTCGACGTCGGCGTCTCCGGCGGTGTCTGGGGCTACGACGAGGGCTACGCACTGATGGTCGGCGGCGACCACGACGCGGTCGCGCGTCTTCAGCCCGTGTTCGATGCCCTGCGCCCGTCCGAGGGTGGCTTCTCCCATGCCGGCCCGGTCGGTTCCGGCCACTTCGCCAAGATGATTCACAACGGCGTCGAGTACGGGATGATGCAGGCGTTCGCCGAGGGCGTCGAGCTGTTGGATGCCGGCGGTCCCGACGGCATGGACGTGGCGGCCGTCCTCCGCGGCTGGCAGCACGGCAGCGTCGTCCGATCCTGGCTCCTGGACCTGCTGGTGGACGCCATGGAGGACGAGGACACCTTCGCGCAGATCCGCGGGTGGGCCGAGGACTCCGGCGAGGGACGCTGGACCGTCGAGGAAGCCATCGCGACCGCGACGCCGGCCCCCGTCATCACCGCCGCCCTCTATGCCCGGTTCGCCTCGCGCCAGGACGACCCGCTGGCGATGCGGGTGGTCGCGGCGCTGCGGCAGCGGTTCGGCGGACACGCCGTCCGGTCATGAATGGCCACCCGCCGCGGACACCGACCCACGTCGTGCTGGTCGGGATGATGGGAGCCGGCAAGACCACGACGGGCGCCGCGCTGGCGTCCCGGCTGGGGCGGCCGCTGCTGGACGGCGACGTCGAACTCGAGCGCCGCACCGGCCGCACCGGCGCCCAGATCGCCGCCACCGACGGGGTCGACCGGCTCCACCACCTCGAGGAGGAGGTGCTCCTCGACGCGTTGTCGGCGACCACGCCCACGGTCATCGCCGCGGCCGGCTCGGTCGCGGAGGCCGAGCGGTGTCAGGCGCCGCTCGCCGAGCGTGCCCTGGTGGTGTGGCTGGACGCGCCGGTCACCGCCCTGGTGTCGCGCATGGGTAGTGGCGACCACCGACGGCCCCTGGAGGCCGATGCGGCGCACGTGCTGCTCCAGCGACGACGCGCCGCCTTCGCCGCGATCGCCGACCTCCACCTCGACGCCGTGACCCCCACCGACGAACTCGTCGAGGCCATCGTGACCGCGCTCACCGACGCTGTACCCGACCGCGACTCGGCCGCCGGAACGGCCGACGTCGAGCGGCCCGAAACCGACCAGGGGGACCTGCCGTGACCCGCACCCTGACCGCGCACCTCGCCAATGACCATCGCGCCGACCTGGCCGAAGGCCCGCTGTGGGACGAGGCGGGCAACCGGCTGCTGTACGTCGACATCGAGGGTGGCGACGTGCTCGCGCACGGGCCCGACGACGGCAGCACCACGGTGCTGCTCGACCACGACGACGTCGTCAGCGCGGTGCTGCGTCATGTCGGTGGAACGCTGCTGCTCGGTCTCCGTGACGGCCTCGCGGTCTGGGACGAGTCGGCTCCCGACGCTCCGCCCCGGCTCGTCGTGCCGCTGCAGTCCGACGAGGGGGAGTTGCGGTGCAACGACGGCACGGTCGGCCCCGACGGCGCCGTCTGGCTCGGCACCATGCACCTCGACGAGGCCACCGGTCGCGCCCGGCTGTTCCGCATCGGGCCCCACGGCGCGGACCAACGACGCGACGGTCTCACGGTCAGCAACGGGGTGGGATTCTCGCCCGACGGCCGGGTGCTCTACCACGCCGACACGCCCACGGGCAGGATCGACGCGCTGACGCTGGGTCCCGGGGGCGAGGTGGTCGAGGTCCGGCCGTTCGCGGAGATCCCCGCCGGTGCCGGTCAGCCCGACGGCCTCACCGTCGACGCCGAGGGTGGTGTGTGGGCCGCCCTGTGGTCGGGCGCGGCCGTGTGGCACTTCACGCCCGACGGTGCGTTGGCCAGCATCGTCGAGGTGCCGGCGTCGCACACCACCAGCTGCACCTTCGGGGGAGCGGACCTGTCGACGCTGTGGATCACCACCGGTGGACCGCACGTCGGCGGCGAGGGTGACGGTGCCGGTGGGTTGTTCACGGTGCAGCCGGGTGTGCGCGGACTCCCGACCCCCGTCGCGACGTGCCCGTTGCCGCGCTGAACGGTCGCATGGGGCACCACCGTCTGGTCCGGTCGCGGCCGGGTCAGGTGACGAAGGAGGGTTACCGTCCGGTGTCGATGTCATCGGAGGGCAGCCGTGCCGATCGATGTGGGCCGCCGGTGCTGACCGCGGACCGCCGGCAGACGGCGGCCGAGGTCGGCCTCCGCCTGGCGGCGCTCCGTGAGCGCCGCGCCGGCCGGACCGATCCGCAGCTGTGCGATCGGGTTCGGGACCTCGTGGTGGTGTGCTCCAGCTCGCGCAGCGGCTCGTCGCTGCTGGGAGCGCTGCTGCGTCGGAGTCCGGACCTGCTGTCGACGTCCGCCGAGATCAACCCGCACTTCCTGATCCCTGCCCTCGACCTCGGTCCCGACGTCGCCCCCGACCTCGTCGCCGACCCGTCCCCGGTGGTCGCACACGGGGCCGGGCGCGAGGTGACCCGGACCGAGCTCGCGCTCGACCTCGGTCAACCGGTCGATCTCGGCGACGCCGCACGCCTCGACGTCGAGGCGTTCGCCGACCACGTCACCTGGCGGCTCACGATGCAGTGGCCAGGCGAGGCGGTCGACCCACGACACGTCGCGGCCGTGGTGCAGGCGTGCGGCGTGCCGGGCGGCGACCTCGACACGTGGTTCGTCTCGTGCCTGCTGCCGGCAATGCGGGCAGAGCACCCCACGATCGACCCCGCTCGCTACGACCTGCCGGCGGACCTGCGCGTGCCGGAACCTCGGGCCTTCGGTGGTCCCCCGGCGACCATCGTGGAGATGGCGCCCTTCGTGGTGCCGGGCCCGTGGCGGCATGCCACGCCGGCCGAGACCGCGTCGCTGCCGGTCGTGCTGTCCACGCCCCGCAACGCGTTCCGCCTGCCGCTCCTGGCGTCGCTGTTCCCGGCCGCCCGCATCCGCGTGCTCCACCTCGTCCGCAACCCGGCCGCCTCCGTCAACGGGCTGCGCGACGGCTGGCTGCACCCCGACTTCCTGACGTGTCGGATGCCCGGTGGCCTGCACATCGACGGGCTCGACGTCCCGGAGGAGCGCGCCGACCACTGGTGCTTCGACCTGCCGCCGGACTGGCGCGAGCTCACCGCGCGCTCGTTGCCCGAGGTCTGCGCCGAGCAGTGGTGCCGTGCCAACGAGGCCACCATCGCCGGCGCGAACCACCTCGACGTCGCCCGCCATGTCGTGCACTTCGAGGACCTCACCGGGCCGCGCAACGGCCGTCGAGCCGCGCTCCGTGCCGTGGCCGACTTCCTCGGGATCGCCCCGGGGCCGTTGACCAGCGAGTCGCCGTTGCCGGTGGTCATGGCGACCGCCGCGCCGCGGCCCGGACGTTGGCGCGACAACGCCCCGGTGCTCGACCCGGTCCTGCGCGACCCGGCCGTACGTGAGACCGCGACGCGCCTCGGGTACGAGCCCGATCCCGACACCTGGACCTGAGCCGACGGCGCCCGGCGTGGCTATTCGTAGCCGGGAGGCGGCCGGAACCCACCGGTCAGGCGTGCCAGCATCCCCGCGACGGCGAGCGTGGTCCGGTCACCGAAGGGCGGCCCCACCACCTGGATGCCGACCGGCAGACCGTCGGCGGAGCAGCCGACCGGTACCACGGTCGCCGGCAGGCGGGCGGACCCGATCACGGTGGTCCACACCAGTTGGTCCAGATAGGGGCGCGGGTGCCCGTCGACGTCGATGGTCTGTGCGGCCCGGTGGTCGAACTCGTCGACGCTGGTCGGGTCGGGATCGTGCGGGTAGGCGACGACGGGGACCACCGGGCACAGGAGGACGTCGAACCGCTCGAACAGCCGCTCCCAGGCCCGCTGCAGCCGCCGCCGACGGGTGTCGAGGTGCAGCCAGTCGCGGTGGGTCATGGAGGCGGCGCGGGCGCGTCGGGCGACCCGGTCGTCGCGCTCGCCCGCCGCGCGGGCCCGGTCCTGCTGCTCGGCGAGGTCCTCGTCCGAGAGGCTGGCGCTGGACGCCGCGACCCACAGGTCGAAGCCGGCCCGCTCCGCTTCCCGCAGCGAACCGTCGGGCCGCGCCTCATGGCCCACGCGCGCGCCGGCGTCGGTCAGCGCCGCCGCCGCGAGTGCGATGCCGTCACGGACGGCGCGGTCGACGGGGAAGTCGTCGTCGTTCCTCCAGATCGCCACACGCAGTTCCCCCGGCGAGGCGAAGGTCGGCGACGGCAACTCGAGGCGCCAACCCCGCCCGCTGATCGTGTCCGGCCCGGCCAACACGTCCAGGGCCAGCGCGAGGTCCTCGGCGGACCGTGCCATCGGCCCCACCGCCATCAGGTCCTCGGCGGCCTCGAGGTCGTCGGGCGGGAAGGAGGGCAGGTGGCCGCGCGCCGGGACGATGCCGTGGGTGGGGTAGTGGCCGAAGACGCCGCAGAACGCCGCCGGCTGCCGGATCGACCCACCGAGGTCGCTGCCGAGCTCCAGCGGCGTCAGCCCGGCGGCCAGCGCGGCCGCGGCGCCCCCCGAGGAACCGCCGGTGGTGCGCGAGCGGTCCCACGGGTTGCGGGTGGTCCCGACCAACGCGTTGCCGGTCTCCTGGCCGCTGACGCCGGCCGGGCAACTGCTCTTGCCCAGCACGATCGCACCGGCGCGGCGAAGGCGTGCCACGGCGAGGGCGTCGTCGTCGGGTACGTGGTCGGCCAGCGCCTCCAGGCCGGCGGTGGTCCGCAGCCCCGCGGTGGCAAAGGCGTCCTTGACCGTCATCGGCAGGCCGTGCAGGGGGCCGCGCAGCCGTCCGTCGCGGCGCTCAGCGTCGCGTGCGTCGGCCTGCCGTCGCGCGCCGTCGGCGTCGACGGTGACCAGCGCGTTCAGGTCGGGGTCGAGCCGCTCGATGCGGTCGAGGTGGAGCTCGACCAGGTCCCGGCTGCTGAGCGAACCGTCGGCGAGACGCGCGAGCATCGTGGTGGCCGTCGCGTGGTGCAGGTCGGCCACGGCGTCCCCGTCGGGTGGGGGCAGCCGCGGCTCGGCCGCCCTGAGCAGGATCGAGGCTACGAAGCGGCACCCACCGTGGTGTCGTCCCGCCCCGGCCGTGCGGCGAGGGAGCGGTCGACCTCCGGCTGGCCGCACCACCGCGTCCCCGCATCACCTTGCGGCAGCCGTCGTACGGGCATCACCGCGGGGTCGCTGGCCGCGTCGGTTCCCGGTCGGCGCGAACGAGAGCAGGCCGCCCCGGGGAGAGAGCCGGGGCGGCCTGGGTAGTGGTCGCGCTGTCGGTGGTGGTTGGGAGGCCCACCGCGCGACCCCCGCTCGCGTCGGTCTGCGAGTCGTTCACCGAGAGCGACGATACGACCGCTGCCGGTGCGCTCGTAGGGGCGATGGACCCTTCTGCGGCCGGGACTCTCGGCCCACGCGGTCGCGGCGTCGCCGATAGCGTCGGCGGTCCCTACCTGCCGGAGGAGGCGCTCGTGGAGTACCGCACACTCGGACGCAGTGGTTGCGTGGTTTCGCACCTCGCACTGGGCACCATGACCTTCGGTGAGGAGACCGACGAGGCCGGGGCCCACGAACAACTCGACCGCTACGCCGATGCCGGCGGCAACCTGATCGACACCGCCGACGTGTACGCCGGCACCCGCTCCGAGGAGATCGTCGGCCGTTGGCTCGCCGATCGACCCGCGCGGGTGCGCGACGCGATGGTGGTGGCCAGCAAGGCGCGCTTCCCGACCGGCAGGGACGTCAATGACCTGGGCCTGTCCGCGCGCCATCTCGGTCGGGCTCTCGACGCCTCGCTGACACGGCTCGGCCTCGACACCATCGACCTGTACCAGGTTCACAGCTGGGATCCGGTCACACCGCTCGACGAGACCCTGCGCTTCCTCGACGACGCGGTCCGCGCCGGCAAGATCCGCTACGTCGGACTGTCGAACTTCACCGGCTGGCAGGTGCAGAAGGCGGTCGACCTCGCCGAGTTCCGCGGCTGGTCGGTGCCCGTCACGTTGCAGCCGCAGTACAGCCTGCTCGTCCGTGAGATCGAGTGGGAGATCGTGCCCTCCTGCGCGGCGAACGGGCTCGGCCTGCTGCCGTGGTCGCCCCTGGGCGGCGGCTGGCTGACCGGCAAGTACCGCCGCGACGAGGTGCCGACCGGCGCGACGCGGCTCGGCGAGGACCCCGAGCGCGGCGTCGAGGCGTACGCGCGGCGCAGCCCCCTCGAGCGCACCTGGGACGTCATCGACGCCGTGCGCGCCATTGCCGACGACCGTGGCGTCAGCATGGCCCAGGTCGCGCTGGCCTGGGTGGCGCAGCGACCGAGGGTCACGTCGGTGATCCTCGGCGCCCGTACGACCGAGCAGTTGGACGACAACCTCGCGGCCGCGGGCCTGGTGCTCGACGACGCCGAGGTACAGCGCCTGGACGACACCAGCGACCCGGCGCCGGCGGACTGGCCCTACGGGGGACCGGGTGTCGACCAGCGCAGCCGCCGCCTCGACCCCCGTTCCACCTGAGCGCCCACCTTGCGCGTGGAGAGCGTGGACGTGCGCGCCGCCGTGCGGCAGGATGGGCCGACGTCGACGAGAGGGAAGCCCGTGGGTGAGCCCGCCTACACGTCCAAGGTCACGATCGTGCGCGACCGCGGCCCGCTGCGTACGGCGCAGCTGCCGGGACGCGACGAGCCCGTCACCTTCGGTGTCCACGGCGCCATCGCCGAGCACTACGGCGTCGGCCCCGACGACTTCAGGCCGGACGCGACGACCATCGACTATCTGGTCGCCGCCGCCGGTGGCTGACTGACGGGCACGTTCGGGGGTGCCCTCGAGGCACGTGGCATCCCCGCCGGAGGCGGTCGTCTCCGATCCGAGATCACCGGCGAGGTCGAGCTGGACGGCGGCACGCTCGTCCTCAAGCGGGTGCACGCCGCCTATGCGCTGCAGGTGGACGCCGACGCCGACCGGGGCAAGATCGAGCGTGTCCACGGATTCCACGCCGACAAGTGCCCGGTCGCACGCTCCATCCGCGACGCCATCGCGATCACCACCTCGTACGAGTTGCTCGACGTGACCGAGGACGACTGAGCCAGCACGATTCGGGAGCCGATGCAGTTCCGCGACCGCACCGATGCGGGGCAGCACCTCGCCGAGGCGCTGTCGTCGCTCGGCCCGCGCACCCCGGCCGTCGTCCTGGCGCTCCCGCGGGGCGGGGTACCGGTCGCTGCGCCGGTCGCGGCGGCGCTCGGTGCGACGCTCGACGTCATGGTCGTCCGCAAGCTCGGCGCTCCCAGCCAGCCGGAACTGGCCATCGGCGCGATCGCGGAACACGGCGTACGCGTGCTCGATCCCGCCATGCTCGAGCGGTTGCGCCTCGACGACGACGCCGTGGCCACCGTCGAGGCTGCAGAACGTCGGGAACTGCAGCGACGCGTGCACCGCTACCGGGGCGGGCGGCCGCTGCCGGACCTGACGGGCCGCACCGTCGTGGTCGTCGACGACGGGCTGGCGACCGGAGCGACGGCCGTTGCGGCCTGCCGGGCCGTGCGCACCCGCGGGCCGGATCGGCTGGTGCTCGCCGTCCCGGTCGGCTCCGCCGCGGGCGTCGAGCACCTGCGCGAGGAGGCGGACGACGTCGTCTGTCCCATCGTTCCCCACCGCTTCCGGGCCGTCGGGCAGTGGTACGCCGACTTCGCGCAGACCAGCGACGACGAGGTCCTGCGGTTGCTCGCGGATCAGCCGGCCCAGAACCCGGACACCGGGACGTCGAGGTAGTCCGCGAGCGCCCCGGCGGCGTCGCGCATGGCGCGGTCGTGACTCCACACCAGCGCCGGCCGTGCCAGCGGCGCCAGGACGTTCATCCAACCCGGTGTCGTGCGCACCTGCCACCGGAACCGCACGTCGGTTCCGCGGTCGACGGCGAACATGCGCCACAGGCCGTGACCCTCGAGGTCGCCGCGTGCCTCCCACTCGATCAGTCCCGGCCGCTCGGCGCGAACCGTGGTCATCTCCCAGGTCAGCGTGTAGGGGAGGGCTGCGGCGATCGTGCCGCGATGCACAGCGCCGACCCCGTCGTCGCCTCCGGTGACCAGGCGTTGCACATCGGTCACCCGCGGCCAGCCGGCGAGGAAGCCGCGGGGATCCACCATGGCGTCGAACACGGCAGCCGGGGGAGCGCCGAGGTGGAAGTGGGTGCGCCGGTCGTACCAGACCACACGGCGTCCTTCGTCTCGAGCGGCCGCGGGAGGCCGGTGCGGTGGAGGCCGATGCGTCGGTCGTCGCCCCACGCGCAGCAGATCATCGCCGCCCGGCCGGCGCCAGCCCGCCGGCGCGTCCGAAGGGCCCGGGACGGGGGATCCCCGCGGCGCCAGGGGGCGTAGATTCCGGCGCGCGGAGAGGAGTCGCGGTGCCACGCTCAGGGTTTCATGTCGTGCGTCCGGATGGAGACGTGCAGCCGCTGATCGTGCACGTCCCCCACGCGGCGACCGCCATCCCCGGCGACGTCCGTGACGGCATCGCGCTCGACGACGGGCAGCTGGCCGAGGAGCTGCGGCTGATGACCGACCACCGCACCGACGTGCTGGCTGCCGCGACCGCGCGGTACGGCGCCACCCGGTTCGTCAACGGCTGGTCACGGTTGGTGGTCGATCCCGAGCGCTTCCTCGATCCCGACCTCGAGGAGATGGAGGCGGTCGGCATGGGGGCGGTCTACACCGCGACGAGCGACCTCGGCGTGTTGCGGACCCCGACGGCGCGGCAGCGCGAGGCCCTGCTCGACGCCTGGTTCCGCCCGTACCACGCAGCGCTGACCCTGCTCGTCGACCGCTACCTGGCAGCCTTCGACCGGTGCGCCCTGATCGATCTGCACTCCTATCCGTCGGCGCCCCTGCCATACGAGCGGCACGCCGAGGCGGACCGCCCGGCGTTGTGCATCGGGACCCACCCGGTGCACACGCCGCCGCGGGTGCGCGATCTCGTCGCCGATCTCGCCGCTGCGGCGGGCCTGCCGGTCGGGTTCGACACGCCCTTCGTCGGCACGTTCGTCCCCACGCCGCACCTCGGTGATCCGCGGGTGGTGTCGGTCATGCTCGAGATCCGGCGTGAGACCTACCTCGACGAGGCCACCGCGACCCCGCACGCCGGCGAGGCGCAGCTGAGCGCATTCGTCGGTGCGGTCGCCGAAGCGCTGCGCGACGGCTGAGTGCCGCAGGTGGCCGGAAACGCTGATCCCGTCAGCCCCCGGCACGGAAGGCGCCGGCCACCTCGGCGACGAGATCCGCCTTCCTGGCGCGGGACGGGACCTGACGACCGAGCTCGCGGACCAGTTCACGAAGCTCCGCCACCGTGGCCGACGCGGCGAGCCCGGACGGTCCCGTGGCCACGAGGGTGGCGACCGCTGCGAGGTCGTCCTGGAACGCCTCGCGGGCAGCGAGGCGTTCCGCATCGGAACGGGCGCGCAGCACCGACGAGGGATGCACGGTCGGCACGGTCGGCAGCCCGCCGGGGCCCAGGTGCAGGCGCCCCCGCGCCTGGGTCACCTTCGTCTTCGGGCCCAGCACGGCCTGCGCGGCCGTGGCACCCAGCAGCACCAGCGCCTTCGGATGCGTCTGTGCCAACTCGGCCTGCAACCACGGCAGGCAGGCACGTATCTCGATCGCACTCGGCTTCTCGTGGATGCGGCGCTTCCCGCGCCGTTCCGACCACTTGAAGTGCTTCACCGCGTTCGTGCGGTACTGCGCCACGTCGCCCAACCCGACGGCCGTCAGCGCCCGGTCGAGCTCCTGCCCGGCCGGACCGACGAACGGGCGGCCCTCCTGGTCCTCGCGATCGCCGGGCTGCTCGCCCACCAGGACCAGCGTTGCGGCGGCGGCACCCTCGCCGAACACGGTCTGCGTGCCGGTCAGGTGCAGGTCACAGGCCGTGCAGTCGGCGGCGATCCGGGCGAGCTCGGTCAGCGAGGCGTCCGGCGGGATCAGTGCCGCGGCGGTCGTCTGCGGTGCACGCACGGTGGTCGCCTCCCGATGGACTACGAACGTGACCATCGCACGACCGCCCGGCGGGCCGTAGGGTGCCCAACCCGGTCGGAGGAGGGTGGATTGTCGCTCGCCCTGCCGGTCGACCTGCCCGTGCTGGTCGTCGGCGCGCTGTTGGTCGCGGCCGTGCTCGTGGCCGGGCTGTCCGACCGGCTGCGGATGCCCGGCGCCTTGGTGTCGCTGGGGCTGGGCATGTTCCTCGGCAGCGACGTGCTCGGACTGGTCGCCTTCGACGACGCCGATCTGGCCCGCAACCTCGGGGTGATCGCCCTGGTGGTGATCCTGTTCGAGGGTGGACTGACGACCAAGCCCGAGGACCTGCGGCGGGGTGGGCTGCCGGGCTTCGTGCTCTCCAACCTCGGCGTGCTGGTGACGGCGTCGGTCACGGCGGTGGCCCTGGTGCTGCTGCTCGACGTCGGGTGGCGGACGGGGTTCCTGCTGGGCGCCATCGTCGGCTCGACCGATGCGGCCGCCGTCTTCGACCTGCTGCGCCGCACGCCGTTGCCGCGCCGGATCGCGTCGGTGCTCGAGGTCGAGTCCGGTGCCAACGACCCGTTCGCCGTCGTGCTCACGATCGGGATCCTCGCGACCGCGGAGACCGCGGGACACTGGCGCGACTGGGTCGTGCTCGGCGCGACGCAGCTGGTGGGCGGCATCCTGTTCGGGGTGGTCGTCGGTCTCTTCGGAACGTTGCTGTTGCGCCGGTGGCGGCTGCGGTCGCAGGCGCTGTTCCCGTTGCTGGCCCTCGCCATCGCCGCGGTCGCCTACGGAAGCGCGGCGGTCATCGGCGCATCCGGGTTCCTCGCGGTCTACATCGCCGGCCTGGCCATCGGCGCCGGCGTCCCACGCCAGCGCCGCATCATCCGCAACTTCGTGACCACGCTCGCCAACAGTGCCGACCTCGGCCTGTTCCTGCTGCTCGGCCTGCTCGTCAACCCCTCACGGCTGGGCGCCGTCGCGGTCCCGGCACTGGCGGTGACGGCCGTGCTGCTCTTCGTCGCCCGCCCGATCGCCACCGTGGTGTGCCTGACCCCCTTCCGCTTCGGCTGGCGCGACCAGGTGGTCGCGTCCTGGGCCGGGTTGCGGGGCGCGGTGCCCATCGTGCTCGCCACCTTCCCCCTGACCGCCGGCTATCCGCGCGGGGCGACGATCTTCGACGTCGTGTTCTTCGTGGTGCTGATCTCGGTGGCGGTGCAGGGCGCGACCGTCGGTCCGCTGGTGCGCCGGCTCGGACTGGAGACCGACCGCCCGGCGTGGGAGAACCTCGCCGAGGCGCTGCCGGTCGAGTCGCTCGACGTCCACCTGGTCGAGTTGACCGTCGCCGAGGAACTGCCGATCTGCGGCCGGGCGCTGCGCGACATCCCGCTGCCGCCCGGGATGCTGGTCACGACGCTGGTGCGCGGCCATCAGTCGCTCGTCCCCACCGGGACCACCCGGCTCCAACCCGACGACCTCCTGGTGATCACGGTCGCCGCCAGCGACGACGCAGCGGCGCTGGTCAGCCGCTGGGCGCGGCGGCGAGGACACCGCGAGGAAGTCCCTGGTCGCGTGGACGACGGTGACGGTCGGGATCCGGAATGAAGGATGACCGCTTCGGCCGGGACCTCGCCGTCGTCGGACACCTGCGCGATCATCCGAAGGGGCGGGCATGGTTGCGCGGTCTGCCCGAACTGGTCGAGACGGTGTCACGGGGCTGGGACCTGCAGGTGGGGGAGCCCTGGCCCGACGGTCGGGCGGCCTGGACGGCGCCTGCGGTCACCCGCGACGGCCATGACGTCGTCCTGAAATTGAGTTGGCCCCACGAGGAAGCGGCGGGGGAGGCGGCCGCGCTGTATCACTGGCGGGGCCACGGGGCCGTCGAGGTCGTGCGGCACGATCCCCAGCGGTGGGCGCTGCTGCTCGCACGCTGCCGGCCCGGGCTCGCACTGCGCGCGCACGACGCCGCGGTCGACGGTCGGCTGGAGATCGCGGCGGACGTTCTGCGGCGGCTGTGGGCGGTGCCGGTGCCGGAGCGAACGCTGGGCCCGGTCCCCGATCTGGCGTCGGTCACGACCCGCTGGGCCGAACTCGCGGACCGGCGGCTGGCCGGAGTCGACGTGGACCACGACCCGGGCGTCGTTCGTACCGGCGTCGACCTGCTGCGCTCGCTGCCCGCGGGGGCCACGGCTGTGGTGCTGCTGCACGGCGACTTCAATCCCGGCAACGTGCTGCTCGACTCCGGGCGGGGCTGGCTGGCGATCGACCCGAAGCCGATGCTCGGCGATCCTGCCTACGACCCGTGGCCCCTGGTGACCCAACTCGGCCACCCGTTCACGACCGCCGATCCGGTTGGCGTACTGCGGCGGCGTTTCCGGAGGTTCGGCGATCTCGTCGGGGCACCTGCCGACCGGCTGGCGGCCTGGTCGCTGGCACGTACCGTCGAGTCCGGCCTGTGGGAGCACGCGCACGGCCGAGCCGGGGCGGCCGCTGCCGAATTCGCCCGGGCCGCGGTCGTCGCGCGCGTGTGACGAGCCGACGCGTGCCGTCAGCGGGCCGTCGTGGTTCCGTCGTCGACGAGGTAGGCCAACGTCCGGGCCAGGAACGAGCCCATCTGGGCGCGGGTGACGGTGCCTTCGGGCCGGTATCGGCCGGTGCCGTCTCCGCCGGTGAGCCCTCCACCGGCCGCCTTGCCGATGTTGACCTCGTGGGTGTTGCCGGCGACGTCGCTGAACGCTCCGCTGCCTTTCGCCATCTCGGTGGCGGTGCGGTACTCCAGCGCCCGGACCAGGAACGTCGCCATCTGGGCCCGCGTGACCGGCGCGTCGGGCCGGTAGGTGCGGTCGGCGTAGCCGCCGATGACGCCCGCGGTGGCGAGCCGCCGGATGTTGACCTCGTGACGCGTTCCGGTCACGTCGGTGAAGTCCACGCTGGCGGCCGGCAGGGTCCCACCGGCGGCCGTGATCGTGTTGGCGATGAAGGTCGCCATCTGGCCGCGGGTAACCGGCTGGCCGGGACGGTAGGTGCCGTCGGAGAAGCCGCCGGCGACCGCATAGTGGGCGACGCAGTCGATGCCCGCGCCGTGCGTGTCGGTGGACGCCACGTCGCGGAACGCGTTGCGAGGAGCGGCCGCACACGTGCTCGTGATGTCGCGCACCGTGGTGGTCGGGGGCGCCGGCGGTGGTGCCTGGGGCACGGTGGCGAGCAGCGCCTCGATGTCGAGCAGCCCGAAGCCGTGGTCGCGGTCGCGGCCGGTCGCGCCGAGATCCCGGGCCGTTGCGGCCAGTGCGGTCCGCGTCTGGGCGGCCGTTGCCCCGGCCGCCTCGAGGTACAGCGCCGCGGCGCCGGCGACGATCGGCGCGGCGAACGAGGTCCCGTTGACCACGCCGTACCCGCCGCGCTCGCCCAGGCTGAGCACGCCCGTCGTCGCGGTGGAGCCGTTACCGCCCGGGGCGACCAGTTCGACCCAGGCCGCACGGTTCGAGTAAGGAGCCAGGATGGCGTTGGGTCCCGTCGCGCCGACCGCGATCGTGGCCGGATGTTCGGCCGGGACGCTCGGCTGGTCGACCAGCGCCTCGTTGCCGGCAGCGGCGACGATCAGCACGCCGGCCTGCTGGGCGCGCGCCAGGGCGGCGGCGATCACCGGCGGCGTGACGCCGCGTGAGCCGAGCGAGAGGTTGAGGATCTGGACGCGGTCGGCGACGCCACGGTCGATCGCTGCGGCGATGGCGTTGGCGTTGCCGCAGCCGGCGAAGTCGAACACCTGGTAGGGCCGGATCTTCGCGCCTGGGGCGATCCCGGCCACGGAACCGGACGCAGCGGCCGCGACGCCGGACACCAGCGTCCCGTGGCCGCCGCGGTCGGAGTTCCCGCCACTCGCGAGTGCCCGTCCGCGGACCGTGTCGTAGCCACCGACCACCCGACCACCGAACTCGGAGCGGCGTCCGTCGACGCCGTCGTCGATGACGCCGATGGTGATGCCCGCCCCGGTGGCACGTCCGGTCGCGGCGCCGGCGCGCACCTCGTTGCGCCACCACGCGTCGGCACCGGCGGCCGTTGCCACCGTCTCCGTGGTGGCCGTGGGAAGCAGTTCGGCGTCGCGGACCTCGGCGACCCCGGGAAGTGCCCGGAGCCCACCGACGGCACCGCGGTCGGCGAGCAGCACCTCGAAACGTCCCGACGCGTGGTGCACCGAGCTCGGGACCAGGCCCGCAGCCCTCGCGGAGGCCAGGGCGGTCGCCAGGCGGCCGGGAGCGGCGACGACGTCCTGGCGCGTGAACACGGTGCTCTGGCAGGCGCCGCCGGGCCAGATGCCGACCGGCTCGTCCTCCTCGGGCATCTCGTCGACGAGGCGGCCGTCACCGGCGTAGGACTCGACGAAGAACGCGAACTCGGTGGGTGAACCGAGTGCCGAAGCCGGGAACGGGTAGCCGGCACCGTGCCCGTCGGGGGCGAGCTGTCCGGCCCCGGCGTGGGCCACGGTCCTGGTGTCGAGGTCGTAGACGACGCCGGTGAGCTGACCGTTCAGCGTGGCGATGTCGACGAGGAAGTTGCGGCGCGCGTCGGTCTGCAGCAGCAGCGACACGCCGCCGAGCAGGTCGTCGCGGGTGATGGCACGACAGGTCTCGAAGGTGAACGCCAGCGTCGGTGGCGAGAGTGAGCGGCGCAGGTCCAGTACGTCGGCGCGACGCAGGTCGAGACGGGCCCCGCCCGCGTCACCGCAGAAGTCGTTGAAGGTGTAGGCCTCGCCGCTGAGGGCGGGCGTGAAGACGGCACCGGGCGCGGCGGCGGTACGAACGTCGGCGCGGTCGTCGTCGGCCTTTTTCCGCAGGTCGTCGAGGTGGGCGGGTTCGGGCCGCGTCGGCAGGTCGAGGCCGAGTTGCGGTGCCCCGGGCGCGGGAGCGGCCGTGGCCGGGCCCGCGAACAACGTCAGGCACAGCGTCGCGGCGAGCACCCCGGCCGTCGCACGCGGTCGCCGACTCGTGAATCCCGCCATCGGCCGACGCCCCATGTCCACCCCGGGCCGGCTCTCGGTCCCGACCCTGAGTGTCGGCCGCACCCATGCTCCACCGTAGGAGTTGGGGCAAGGACGTGCCCCGGGCGCTCGAATTCCGTCGACTTCCGCGTCGGCAGCCGGCGTTGATGACACCTGCCGAAAAGGGATGCGTCGTCCGGGCGTTTCCGCGTTGTCGCCAGCCGTTGACGCCACGTCAGCGCGGTCGGATGATGGACCGGTACCTCGCCACTGCCATCGGTCGTAGGAGCAGTTGGGCATGGCGCAGTCACGAATGTGGATGTGGCGGTTCTTGAAGCTCTCGCTGCTCGTCGCCATCTTCTACGTTCTGATGTCGCTGGTCATCGCGATTGGTTCAGCTGCCACGGGACATCTGGAGAAGGCGGTGCTCACGGGGCTCGCCGCGGGGGTCTGCGCTCTGGCTGTGCGCGTCCACCGGATCGGCAGCAAGCGCGCGTGACGCTGGGCCTGCCACACGTCTCGACTCACCGAGACGGCCGGCATGGGACCGCCCGCTGCGGGTCAGGGACGCACATCGGACGACCGGCAGCATCCGCCGACCGGGACGTCGAGCCTCCGCGACAGCGGAGGCTCGACGTCGTTGCGACAACCCCCGGCCTCAGCCGTAGGCAGGGGGTCGGATGCGGTTCGTGTGGAGGTCCAGGAGGATCTTGGCGCACTGCGCTCGGTTGTTGGCCACGAACTCGCCATAGAACGCGTACGGGTACTCGAGGAACAGGCTCTCCAGCATCTCGCACTGCGACAGAGCCGCCGGCATGCTCAAGCTGTTTGCCGGCACGTACCCGTGCTGTCGGAGCGACTGCAATCCACGGGCGACCGTCGTGATACAGCCTTCTCGAGAGAGGATCGGCAGGTCATCGACGCCCTGGAAGTCGTCGAACACGTAGTAGATCGGCACCCAGTACGCCGTGGTCGACCCGAAGACGTCATCACGGGTGTCGTAGGCGCCGTCGCAGAACGACTGAGGCGTGACGGGACGGTTCGGTGCAGCCGCGGCTGGCAACGCGGTGACGAACAGCATCCCTACGGCAAGCGCAGCAGCCAACAGTTGTCTCATCATGTCGAGTCCTCCCCTTGCGCCCGCCCGCTGATGCGGACTCCCCAGCGCCGCCCGACTCAACCATCCGCTTCGCGCCGAAGAGAGCCCCCCGTGGACCGGGTGCGCCCTCCGCGAAGCGCGGTGCAGCCGCCCCAAGGCGCAACTGACCGTCGAACCGCAACCACATGCGGTGAGATGCCGGCTCTCGTCGAGCAAGGAGCCCGCGTCGGAAGCCGCCGACTCAGTCGTCCTCGAGTTCCTCGCGGAGGCCGTCGGGGTCGATGAGGCCGCCGGCGGCGGCCAGCGCGCCGGCGGTGGTCACGGCGCGGTCGTAGACGACCGCGAAGTAGTTGGCCGCGATCTGCTCGTGGCCGGGCAACGGTGGCGGACCGAGCGAACGGGGGACGGCCGCCGGCTCGTCGGTGATCTGCACGCCCGTCTCCGTCTCGGGCAACTGCGCGGGATCGCCCCAGAACTCGACCGGGTCGGGCTGGTTGCGGTTGCGTCCCCGGCTGCGGCCGCGGTTGTTGCGGCCGGACTTGCCGCCGCCGCCACCGCCGCCCCCCGCGCCGCCGTTGCCGCCGCGTTGGCCACCCCCGCGACGCTCGGCCTGCGCCGCCGGCTGGCCGGCGCCAGCGCCGGCGCGGCCGCGGCCACGGCGGTTGCGCGAAGGCTTGCGGCCGCCCTCGCCCCCGGCGTTTCGGGCTGCGTTCATGCTCGGCCTCCACTTCCGGCGATCTCGAGGCCGGTCTCGTCGGTCAGCAGCGCCTGCTTGTCCAGGCCCAGGGCACGCCGCAGCTGGTCGGAGTCGAGGTCGTCGACCGAGCTCGATTTCGGCAGCACCATGTCGGCGATCTGCCGCTTGCCCGACACCACTTCCTCGACGCGTTCGTCGACGGTGCCGGGGCACACCAGTCGGTGGGCGACCACGGTGCGGGTCTGGCCGATGCGCCACACCCGGTCGCGGGCCTGGTCCTCGACCGCGGGGTTCCACCACCGGTCGTAGAGCACCACGTGGCTGGCCGCGGTCAGGTTCAGGCCCGTTCCGCCGGCCTTGAGCGAGAGCACCATGGCGCCGGGTCCGGTCCCGGCCTGGAAGTCCGACACCAGCTTGTCGCGTCGTCCGCGTGCCAACCCGCCGTGATAGCAGGCGATCGGCAGGCCGGTCCGCGCCGACAGGTGCGTCGCGAGGCGGTCACCCCAGGTCGCGAAGTGGGTGAAGATCAGCATCCGCTCGCCGGCCTCGAAGACGTTTTCGACGATCTCCTCGAGCCGGGTGAGCTTGCCCGAGCGGCCGGCCAACTCGCCGTCCTCGCCGGTGTAGGCGACCGGGTGGTTGCAGATCTGCTTGAGCGCGGTGATCGCCGCGAGCACGGCGCCCTTCTTCTTGGGAGCACCCGGTTCGGACTCGGCGGTCTCGGCGACCAGGGTGTCGAGGACCGCCTGGTACAGCCCGATCTGCTCGGGCGTCATCGGGCAGTGGTCGAGCGCGTCGATGCGGTCGGGCAGCTCCTGGGCGATGACCGGCTCGGCCTTGGTGCGCCGGAAGACGAGCACACCGTTGAGGGTCTTGAGCGCCGACTCGGCGGTCGAGCCCGACTCGGAGGCCTTCTGCATCTGGGCCACGAACGTGGCGCGGTCGCCGACCAATCCGGGGTTGACGAAGTCCATCAGGGCCCAAAGGTCTCCGAGCCCGTTCTCGATCGGGGTGCCGGTCAGGACGATGCGGTTGCGGGCCTCGAGCCGTCGCAGCTGTTGCGCCGTCTCCGAGGTCGGGTTCTTGATGACCTGCGCTTCGTCGAGCACGACCTTGTTCCACGCGATGCCGGCGAGGGACTCGACGTCGCGCAACGCCGTGCCGTACGTGGTCAGCAGCACGTCGGTGTCGGCGACGACCTCGGCGATCGCGTCGCGTTCGGCCCGGTCGACGCCGTGGTGGACCTTGACGCGCAGTTCCGGGACGAACTTGGCCGCTTCGGAGGCCCAGTTGCCGACCACGGCGGGTGGGGCGATGACCAGGGCCGGACCGGCCTCGCGGGTCAGTCGCAGGTGGGCGAGCAGGGTCGGCGTCTTGCCGAGCCCCATGTCCAGGGCCAGACAGCCGCCGAGCCCGGCGCTGTCGAGGAACGCCAGCCAGGCCAGCGCGTTGGCCTGGTAGCTGCGGAGTTCGCCCTCGAACCCGTCGGGCGAGGTCGGCGGATCGGTGGGGATCTCGCGCGCGCTGCGCAGCAGGTCGGCGGCCCAGCCCTCGCCGCCGACGGAGACCGGGTGGCCCAGTGCCGTGCCGTCGAGGCCCAGCGCGTACCGCAGCATGTCGGCGCCCGAGAGCCGGGTCTGGTTCTGACGCTCCGCGAGGGCGGCCGCGGCGGCCTCGAGGTCGGCGTGGTCGACCTCGACCCACTTGCCGTGCGACTTCACCAGCGGACGCGATTCCTGCGCCAGGCGCTGGATGTCGTCGGCCGTCAGCTCGACGTCGTCGAAGACCGCCGACCACCGCACGCTCGACAGCTGCTGAGCGCCGACGGCGGTCTCGTGCCCGCCCGTGGAGGTCACCCGCAGCGATGGCGTCGCCTTCTTCTTGGCCAGCGGCGGGACGCGTACGTCGAAACCGGCGGCGACCAGCACCGAACCGGTGTGGGCCATTAGGTCCCAGGCCTCGTCCTGGCTCAGGATGACCTGACCGCGACGCGTGTCCTTGCCGCGGGCGAGGGGGGAGTACAGGCCCTCGAGCCGCTCGAGCTCCCGCTTGATCGACTCCTTGCGCTCGTGCTTCGCACGCGACATCGCCGCCTCGACCGGCTCCTCCTTGCGGCCGGCCGCCGAGGTGAGCGTGCGGAGCAGCCACGCGTCGCCGTCGTCGGGCGGGTCGAGCTGGACGGTCAGGCCGACCTTCGGCGCGCCCGTGACGCCCTCGGCCCAGGTCTTGAGGCCCTTGCCGATGTCGCTTCCCTGCTGGTGCAGCGCCTCGAACGTGGAGCCGTCGAGGCGGCCCAGGACCGCCTCGGCGACCTCGGACGCGCTGCGCGGTTGCGGCGGTGGCGCCGGGACCTCGACGCGGGCCGCGGCCTCGCGGCAGATGGCGTCGACGAACGTCGCCACGATCGACCGGGTGATCGCGCGCGGATCCCGGCGATCGAGGGCGGCGATCGCGCCGGGCATCGAACGTGCCAGCGCCGTCAGTTCGTCGTGGTCGATCAGCGTCGCGTCCCAGCGAACCGCGAAGAACGACCGGTTCGCCGGCGCGTCCCCGACCTTCTGCAACTGCGGGACCATGCGCCCGTGGGCGACCAGACGCACGGCGAGTGCGGCGGTCAGGCCCATCCACGTCACCGAGGCACCGAGCGCCTCGTCGTCATGGGTGGAGTTGAGCGAGACGAGCCAGCCGAGCGAGCTGCGGACGGGGGCGGCGACGGCATCCACGCGCTCGCCGGTCGGCAGCTTGATCGGCTCGTGCTCACCCCACACGTCGCTGCCGGCGCCGACGGCCTTCAACCGGGTCCGCAGCGACTCGATGTCGTCGAACTCCGCCTCGAAACCGCCGCCCCACGCGACCACGTCCCCGCGGTCCCACGTCAGCTGCAGTTGGGCGATGCCGACGACCGGTGGGCGCGCCGGGGGCTCGGGCTCACGCTCGGCCGGGCGGGCGCTCCGTTGACGTGGATCGCGCCCGGTGACCTCGACGAGCATGTCGTCGATGCGCTCCCGTTCCTCCTCGAAGTCGGCCAGCACCAGGGCACGCTCGGGACCGTGCAGTTCCTTCCGGAGCCGGTCGATCGTGGACTGCACGTCCTGCCGCATCGCCTGGAGCGCTTCGGTCCACTCGTCGCGATGGGAGACGAGGACGTCGCGTTCCGGGTCGGTGGCCAGGCCGTCGAGGTGGGCCTGGGCCAGGTCCCGGAAGTCGCCGAGGGTGACCGGCCGTGGTGCGCTGGTGGTCGTGATGGTCGTCTCTTTCGTGCCGTCTCGTCCGGCTTGGAGCACTCGCGTCGGGTGGCACGTCGCTCGCTCACCGCCGTGCCGGCCCGAAGCAGGTCGGAAACGGGCGCTGGTCCCCGTGGCGGCGGGTCGGCCGCCGCGTCACGCCAGTCGTGGTCGACCGGCGATGCCACCGTGTCGGCGCCCCCGGGTGGGGACGCGGGCTCGGGATCGCGCTCATCCGTGTCGCTGCAGTGCGGCGAGCGGCGCGGGAGGAGCGGGATGGACTCCGGGCCGGGTCGCACCGGCGGTGATGCGGTCCATCACCCCGGCGCGTGCCACCAGCCTACCGGGGATCACGCGGTAGCACAGGTATTGCGGGCGCCCGTTCGCCGAGGTGGCCCGGACATGCCGCAGGGCCGGTGGTTTCCCACCGGCCCTGCGCTCGCCCCACCCCCTGGCGGGGAGCGTCGTACGTGTGTGTCAGAAGGCGACGGCGTCGCGGCGGAGCTTGAGGACGACCAGGCCCAGACCGATCAGGACGGTGCCGACCGCGAGGGCGAAGGCGGAGAAGGCGTAGGAGAGGATCCCCAGGCCGAGCACGGTGGTCAGTGCGGTGGCGTTGATCCAGCTCATGCGGGCGGCGTTTTCGACCATGACCGGTTCGCCGGCTTCGTCGAGGACGACGTCACCGTTTTCGTCGAGCTGGGGGATCATGCGTTCCATCTCGGCGTAGCGCAGCCCTTCGGTGCGGTCGAGCTGGTGGTGGGTGATGATGTCGGACTGGGCCCACATCGACAGCGGTCCGCGGACGGGGACCTCGGCGAACACGGCGTCGTCTGGGGTGGTGATGTTCTCCACGGCGGCGGTGCGGTAGGTGTAGACCGCGCCGCCGATGCCGCCGATGGCGGAGAAGGCACCGACGATGATGGCGGCGATGGCGACGAGGGTGAACAGCCGGTTGGGGCGCAGTTGGAGTTCGACGGCGGGGGTGGTGACCGGGCGGGTCTGGGTGGCGCTCATGGTGGATCTCTTTTCTGGGTGGGCACCGTAGGTGGGTGGTGCCGTTGAAAAGAGTGTCGTCGTGTCGGCGGGTGGGGTCGCCGGGCACAAGACCCGTTTCGGCTGCCGCAGGTCCCCAACCCGCCGGGACCTTCGGACCGTGCTCCGGGACCGCGCCGGACCGTGCACACGGCTTCCGCGACACCTTTGGGCTCAGTGGGTGGCGCGCTTGACCTCGTACATGCGGCGGTCGGCGGCGCGGATCAGCTCCTGCGGCGTCTCACCGTCCGTCGGCCACGCGGCCGCGCCGAGGCTGATGCCGACGCTCACCTCGACGTCGGGGTTACCACCGGCCGCGTCGGGGATCCGCATGGGTCGGGCGACGGCCCGGGACGCCCGATCCACGGCAGCCTCGACGTCGAGTGCACCGGCCGGGGGATGCAGCAGCAGGACGAACTCGTCGCCGCCGATGCGGGCGACCACGTCTCCCTCGCGCAACTCCGACCGCAACCGGTCCGCCACGTGGCGGAGGACCTCGTCGCCGACCTGGTGCCCGTACTCGTCATTGATCGGTTTGAAGCCGTCGAGGTCGCCGTAGGCGATGGCGAAACCACGGCCGTTCCGGCGGGCTCGCGCGATCGCCGTCCGCAACTCGCGATCGAAGGCCGCCCGGTTGAGCACGCCGGTGAGCGGATCGCGTTGGGACTCGGCGCGGAGCTCGGCCTCCAGCTCCAGTCGCTCGAGCGCACTGGCGGCGACGCGGGCGACCGCCTGAAGGGCCCGCTGCTCGTCGTCGGCAGCGCCACGCAGGTTGGAGAGCGCCGAGGTGGGCACCAGCCACCGGGTCCGACCACGCACCGTCATCGCTGCCGTCGTCTGGAGCGACGCGGGTGGTTCGTCCTCGATGGCGACGTCGTCGCACAGCAACAGGTCCGCGGCCGCCGACCGGGCATTGCGCTCGATCGTGTCGGCCGTGACGAGGTTCGGCAGCTCGGCGGCGAGGTCGAACAATCGGTCGGTACGCATCCGCGCGGCCGCCATGTTGCGGTACTCCCAGTACAGCAGGTGGAAGGCGATCGCCGTCGCCAATGCCAACCCGAAGGGCGCGGCTCCCCGGCGACCGATGATCGACAGCAGCGCACCGACCAGCGTGGAGACGCCGTACACGCCGGCGGCGGGGAAGAGGAACCGGACCAGCTGTGACCCGACCGGAGGCGCGGCGCCGTGCAGCCCCAGCAGCACCAGCAGACCGGCGTGATACAGGCCGATGCCGAGGTAGGCGCAGATGATGGCGACGGCCACCAGCAGCGGCGTGGCGTCGAGGAATCCGGCGACCGCGTGGAACAGCCCGACGACCGCGGCGTTGGACAGCGCGGTTCCGGCGGCGAAGTACCACCGGCGGTCGACGTCCCGGCGTGCCGTGACCAGCTCGTAGAGCGCAGCGGGGAGGGTCAGGGTCAGAAATGCCTCGGGGCCCGGCAGCACCAGCACGGCCATGACGAACACGGTCCCGTCGAGCACGTAGGCCGCGCGTGCGCGCCCGCTTCCGAGCACCAGCGGGAAGGCACTCACCACGACCGTGGCGACGAGCACCCCCAACAGGTGCCAGTGTGGGACGCGGTGCGGTCCGGTCCGGGCCAGCACGGCGCCGACGAGCACGGCGATGCCGCCGGCTGCGCTGCAGCCGACGACGAATCGCTTGACCCGGCGGTCCAGCGCGATGCCCTTCGGGAGTCCTGGTCGGTCCCGTCGGCACGGGGGGTCGCCGGTGAAGACGGGCCGAGCACCCCCCGCCCGTCCGCGGCGGATGTGACGAACCACTGGACGAGCTCCCCACCAGAGGAGCAGACTGCCGTCTGAGGGGTCGGGGGTCGACCGGGGAGGGTCGTATGAGCCTGTACGGGTTCGCATTGTTCGTGCACGTGGTGTTCGCGATCCTGCTCGTCGGCGGGAGCGCGTTCGCGCACCTGACCGTCGGGCTCATGCCTCGCGCGCGAACCGTCGACGGCCTGCGGGCGCACGTCGGCTGGCTGCGGGTGATGGTCAAGGCTTCCGGACCGTTCGCCGGCGTGGTGCTCGTCGCCGGCCTCTACCTCGCCTTCGCCGGGAACTGGTGGGGCCACGGGTGGCCGGTCGTCTCGCTCGTGCTGTTCGCCATGGCGGGTGGGGCGGCGACCGTGATCGTGGATCCTGCCGTCGGACGCCTGTACGCCGCACTCGAGAACGCGACCGACGGTCCGGTTCCGGCCGATGTGCGGGCGGCGACCGTCGACACGACGCTCACGCGCGCGACCTGGGTCCTCGGCGGCGCCGATCTGGCGATCGTGTTCCTGATGACCAACAAGCCCGGGTGGGCGGGCGCGCTGGCCATCGGGGCGGTCGGCCTCGCGCTGGGCGCGCTGGTGGGCGAATCGCAGCTGCGCCGTCACCACCGGGTCCTGGCCGACGCGCTGGTGGCCGACGCCGCGGTCGCCGACGTGGCGCTCGCCAGCACGGTCGGCTCCGACAGCCCGGTCGAGGCGACCATCGCCCCACCACCGACGCCCGAACCGACTGCCTGAGCGCGACGCCCGTGAAGGGCGGTCCGCGGAGCACCCCTCGCCGCGGAAGCTCAGCCCTGCCGCGGGGTCGGGGCGATGCGGTCGAGTTCCTCGAGGTCGTCGTCCGAGGGCTGCCACGCGGTCGCGGCCACGTTGGCGGCGATCTGCTCGGGCCGGGTCGCGCCGGCGATGACCGAACCGACAGCCGGTTGTGCGGCGAGGCCGCCGAGGGCGACGTCCAGCAGGCCGACGCCACGGTCGGCGGCATAGGACTCGAGCCGCTCGACCACCTCGAACCGCTCGTCGGTGAGCCACCGGTCGGCGCGCGGCGAGCCGTGCAGGCGCGAGCCCTCGGGCGCTTCCTGGCCGCGGCGATACTTGCCCGTCAGCACGCCGCTCGCGAGCGGGAAGTAGGGCAGCATGCCGACGCCGAAGTGCTCGCACGCCGGAATCACCTCGGCCTCGACCTCGCGCTCGAGCAGGCTGTAGTGGTTCTGCGCGCTGATGAAACGCTTGAGGCCGGCCGAGTCGGCCGTCCAGGCGGCGTCGGCGACCTGCCACCCCGCGAAGTTCGAGGAGCCGAGATAGCGGACCTTGCCCTCGTGGACCAGTTCGGTCAGCGCCCCGAGCGTCTCCTCGATCGGCGTCCGGGGATCGGGTGCGTGGATCTGGTACAGGTCGATGTGATCGGTCCGCAGGCGCCGCAGTGACGACTCGACCGCACGTCGGATGTAGGACCGCGAGCTGCGTGCCTGCCAATCGGGACCGTTGTGGTCGACGGCCATGCCGAACTTGGTGGCGAGCACCACCTCGTCGCGGTGCCCCTGCAGGATCTCGCCGAGGTGCAGCTCCGAGTCGCCGTAGACGTCGGCGGTGTCGAACAGCGTGATGCCGGCGTCCAGTGCGGCCTCGACGACGGCGCGCGAGCCTTCGAGGTCCAGGCGCCGGCCGAAGTTGTTGCAGCCCAGGCCGGCGACCGAGACCACCAGGCCCGAGTCTCCCAGTCGGCGGTACTCCATCGTGTGACTCCTGGTTCGCGACGTCGCGGGGGCGGTGGGACCCTAATGCCCGGTGGCGCCCGTCGCGGGGGCCGGCTCCGGCGGCTTGGATGGGAGCCCGGCGGACGCAGCAACCGGCACGCGGTCGAGCCGCCGGGGAGGAGCGACGTCGTGCGGGTCAACCTGATGATCGAGGGCCAGGAGAGCGTGAGCTGGCCGCAGTGGCAGACCTTGGCCCAGGCCGCCGAGGACGCGGGGCTCGAGGGTCTGTTCCGATCGGATCACTACCAGTCGGTGCAAAACCGCACCGAGCGCAGCGCGCTGGATGCCTGGGGCACCATCACCGGACTGGCCGTGCTGACCTCGCGGTTGCGTCTGGGCACCATGGTGTCGCCGGCGTCGTTCCGCCATCCGTCGGTCCTGGCGAAGAACGTCGTCACGGCCGACCACGTCTCCGACGGCCGCGTGGAGCTGGGCCTGGGCGCCGGGTGGCACGAGCTCGAACACCGCACCTACGGCTTCGACTCCCACGAGGTCGGCACCCGCTACGACGTGTTCGCCGAGCAGCTCGAGATCATCCGACGCCAGTTCGAGGAGGAACGGTTCGACTTCCGCGGCGCGCACTACACGCTGACGGACTGCGAGGCCCGCCCGAAACCCGTGCAGCAGCGCCTGCCGATCATCCTCGGCGGCCGTGCCGGACCACGCGCCGTCGCCCTCGCCGCCCGCTTCGCCGACGAGTACAACACCGTCTACCCCACGCTGGCGCAGGTCCGGACGCGGCGGCGCAATGTCGTCCGGGCCTGCGAGGAAGTCGGCCGCGACCCGATCCGCTTCTCGATCATGACCGGATGCGTGATCGGTGACGACGAGGCGGACGTCCGCGAGCGGGCCGCGCGGCTGCACGCCGCCAGCGGCAGTGACGTGCCCCTGGACACCTGGGTCGCGGACCGGCGTGACGTGTTCGTCATGGGCACGGTCGAGCAGGTCGGCGAACGTCTACGCGAACTCGAGGACGCCGGCGTCGAGCGCGTCTACCTGCAGCATCTGCTGCACGACGACCTCGACGCCGTCGGCTGCATGGGGCGGCTCACCTGAACGCGGCTCACCTGAACGCGGCTCGCCTGGACGCGGCTCAGCTGACCGCGGCGGACCGCACCGACGTCCGCGCCCGCCGGGCGCACTTCGTGACGGCGTCGCTGGTGGCGTGGCCGTGGTCCGCCGCGACGGGCCTTCGTCACCGGCTCCACCATGCCGCGAGCGGCGGGCTGCGGGTCGAGGGAGGCACGGTGCACGGTGCCACGTCGCCACCGATCGAGCTGTCGGTCGTCGCCGGCGGCATGCCCGGCACGATCACCCGTCGCGACGGCTGGCGTCATCTCGCCGGCTTCACCGCGCTTGCCGTGCCCGACACGCCGCACCTCGACGCATGGCTGCAGGGACAGCTCGTGGTGGCGGCCGTCGACGGCGACGATCGCGTGGTCGCGGCGACGGGCCTGCAGTTCGCGGGCGTGATCGACGAACGGTTCGCGACGCAGCGGCCCCTCGGCGTGGTGTGGCGCGGCGGCGTGCCGGACGTGCACGTGTGGGCGCCAACGGCCAGGCGCGTCCGCCTCCTCCGGTACGACCCGGCCGACCGGGACCAGCCGCGCGAGATCGTGGCGATGACCAACGACCGCGGGGTCTGGTCGGTCTCGGGCGCGCCGTCCTGGGACCGCGACCTGTACCGCTACGAGGTCGAGGTCTATGCGCCGGACACCGACCGGATCGAGACCAACCTCGTCACCGACCCGTGGTCGCTGTCACTCGCGGCCGACTCGACCCACAGCCAGATCGTGCGGCTCGAGGACGCCGACCTGCTCCCGCACGCCTGGGACCCGCCGGCGAAGCCGACCACGACCAGGCAGCGCGGCATGGTGGTCTACGAGCTGCACGTGCGCGACTTCTCGATCGGCGACGTGTCGGTGCCGCCACGCCACCGGGGCCGCTACGGCGCCTTCTCCTGCGACGACACCACCGGTGTCCAGCACCTGCGCGGGCTCGCCGATGCGGGCGTCACGCATCTGCACCTGCTGCCGACCTTCGACTTCGCCACGGTTCCCGATCGTGAGGCCGACCGGGTGAGCCCGTCGATCGAACCTCCCGACGACCCCGCCAGCGAAAGGCCGCGGACGATTCAGCAGGCGGGCCGCGATCACGACGGGTTCAACTGGGGCTACGACCCGTGGCACTGGACCGTCCCGGAGGGCTCCTACGCCAGCGACCCCGACGGCGTCACGCGCATCCTCGAGTTCCGGCAGATGGTCCGGGCGATCAACAGGACGGGACTACGGGTCGTCGTCGACGTCGTCTACAACCACACCCATGCGGCGGGGCAGGACCCGGCGAGCGTGCTGGACCGCCTGGTGCCGGGGTACCACCACCGTCTCGACGCCGACGGTCGTGTCGAGACCTCGAGCTGCTGTCCGAACACCGCCACCGAGCACGCCATGACGGCCCGGTTGGTGGTGGATTCCGTCCTGACCTGGGCCCGCGCGTACCGAGTCGACGGATTCCGGTTCGACCTGATGGGCCACCACCCGCGCAGCCTGATGGTGCGCATCCGGGCCGCACTGGACGCCCTGACCTCGGATGCCGACGGCGTCGTGGGCCGGGACATCGTGCTCTACGGCGAGGGCTGGGAGTTCGGCGAGGTGGCCGGCGACGCCCGGTTCGTGCAGGCGACCCAGCGCAACCTCGGTGGGACGGGCATCGGCAGCTTCGACGACCGGTTGCGCGACGCGGTGCGGGGCGGCAGTCCCTTCACCGAACTCCGGACCCAGGGATTCGCCACCGGTGCCGGGGTGGACCCCAACGAGACCGACACCGACGGCCCGGCGGTGCGGGCCGACCGGGCACGACGCCTCGCCGACCTGGTCCGGCTCGGCCTCGCCGGCAGCCTGGCCGAGTACCGCTTCGAGACGGCCGACGGCCGCATACGTGCCGGTCGCGACCTCGTCCACGACGACGCCCCGGCCGGGTACACGGCCGCGCCGATGGAACAGGTCGCCTACGTCAGCGCGCACGACAACGAGACCCTGTTCGACGCGGTGCAGGCCAAGCTGCCGCTGTCGACGCCGATGGCGCAGCGCGTCCGGGCCCACAACCTCGCCCTGTCGGTGGTCGCGTTCGCGCAGGGAACGCCGTTCTTCCACGCGGGCAGTGACCTGCTGCGATCCAAGTCCCTCGATCGTGACAGCTACGCGTCGGGGGACTGGTTCAACCGGCTCGACCTCACCGGCCGCACGTCGAACTGGGGCGTCGGACTGCCGCCCGACCACGGCGAGCCCGAGCGCGACGACGTCGTACGCATGCTGCTGCGCGCCCTGCCGGCGCCGACCGCCGGCGACATCGCCCGTTGCCGCGACCACCTGCGCGAGGTGCTGCGGGTGCGGCGGTCGTCGCCGCGGTTCGGGCTGCCGGACGCCGCCGCGGTCCGGGCGCAGCTGCGGTTCCACGCGACCGGCCCCGACGCGCCACCGGGGGTCGTCGCGATGTCGCTCACCGGCGGGCGCTCGTCCGCCGACGAGCTGGTCGTGGTGTTCAACGCGTCGCTGGCGTCCTGGTCGCTGATCGGCGAAGGTGGCGTGGCTGCCGGGGGATGGGAGCTGCATCCGATGCTCCGAAGCTCGACCGACGAGGTGGTGCGCACGGCCACCTACGACGCGCGCAGCCACCGGTTCGCGGTCCCCGCCCGCACCACCGCGGTCTTCGTCCGCCCCGCCCCGCTTGCCGGCAGCGCAACGGACCGCTAATCAGCACGCTTCGACGACGGAGCCCTAGACGTGGACGAGTTCTCCCGCCCCGACAGCATCGGCGTGCTCACCAGTGGCGGTGACTCGCCCGGGATGAACGCCGCCGTGCGGGCCGTGGTCCGCACCGCGCTGGCGGCCGGCGTCGACGTCTACGCCGTCTACGAGGGTTTTCGCGGCATGGTCGACGGTGGAGACGCCATCCGCCGCATGACCTCGCACGACGTCGGGGGGATCCTGCACCGGGGCGGAACCGTGATCGGCACCGCCCGCTCCGACCGCTTCCGCACCCGCGAGGGACGCCGGCAGGCGGCCGCGAACCTGCTCGAGCACGGCATCGACGCCCTGGTGGTCATCGGCGGCGACGGCAGCCTCACCGGCGCCAACCTGTTCCGCGCGGAATGGCCCGAGCTGCTCGAGGAACTCGTCGCGGCGGGCACGATCGACCCGGCGGTCGCCGCAGCGCACCCGCACCTGCGTCTGACCGGCATGGTCGGCTCGATCGACAACGACATGTTCGGCACCGACATGACCATCGGCGCCGACACGGCGCTGCACCGCATCACCGAGGCGATCGACGCCATCCACTCGACGGCCGCCAGCCACCAGCGCTCCTTCGTCGTCGAGGTGATGGGGCGCAACTGTGGCTACCTCGCCCTGATGTCCGCGCTGGCGACCGGGGCGAACTGGGCGTTCGTGCCCGAGAACCCGCCGCAGACCGACGACTGGGAGGCGTCGCTGCAGGCGATGGTCCAGGCCGGTCGGCGCATCGGCCGCCGCTCGAACCTCGTCGTCGTCGCCGAAGGTGCCCGCGACCGTCAGGGACGCCCGATCACCGCCGATCGTGTCAAGCACATCCTCGAGGAGGGCCTGGGTGAGGACACCCGGGTCACCATCCTCGGGCACGTGCAGCGCGGTGGCGCCGCGTCCGCCTTCGATCGCAACCTGGCGACGCAGTGCGGTTACCACGCCGTCCACGAACTGTTGCGCCTCGGGCCGGACGAGGAACCCAAGCTGATCGGCATCCGTCGCAACCGCATCGCGACCTCGCCCCTGATGGAGGCCGTGGAGCGCACCCATGCGGTGGCCGACCACCTCGACCGCCAGGAGTTCGACGAGGCCATGCTGCTGCGGGGCGGCAGCTTCACCGAGTCCTTCGAGACGCTTCGCACGCTCGTGCGGGCTCAGCCGAGCCCGCCCGTCGGCGGTGGAAGGTCCCTGCGGCTGGCCGTCCTGCACGCGGGTGGGCCGGCGCCCGGGATGAACACCGCGGTGCGGGCGGCGGTGCGCGTCGGCCTCGATCGCGGGCACACGATGCTCGGGGTGCGCCGAGGGTTCAAGGGTCTGCGCGACAACGACCTGCTCGAATTCGACTGGATGAGTGTCAGCGGCTGGGTGTCGCGGGGAGGTGCCGAGCTCGGCACCAGCCGGCTGGTCATCGGCGCCGCCGAGCTCGACGCCATCGCCACGACCATCGAGGAGCAGCGACTGGACGGTCTGCTCATGGTCGGCGGCCTGGCCGGCTACGAGGCCGCCCACGCACTGTTCGCCGCCCGCGACAGCCACCCGGCCCTCGACATCCCGATCGTCTGCCTGCCAGCGACCATCAACAACGACGTGCCGGCGACCGAACTCTCCGTCGGCGCCGACACCGCGCTGAACTCGATCGTCAGCGACGTGGACAAGATCAAGCAGTCCGCGGTCGCGTCGCGACGCTGCTTCGTCGTCGAGGTGATGGGGAAGTCGTCGGGCTACCTCGCGCTGACCAGCGGCATGGCCACCGGCGCCGAACGCATCTACACCCCCGAGGAGGGGATCACCCTCGACGCTCTGCAGGAGCACGTGCGCGACCTGACCGAGAGCTTCCGCAACGGGCAGAGCCTCGGCCTGGTGATCCGCGCCGAGCAGGCCGACGAGGTCTACACCACCCCGTTCCTGTGGGCGCTGTTCGAGAAGGAGGGCGGGGAGCTGTTCGACGTCCGCCAGGCGATCCTCGGCCACGTCCAGACCGGCGGGAACCCTTCGCCGTTCGACCGCATCCAGGCCACGCGCCTGGCGGTGCGCGGCATGGACCACCTCATCGGGGTGGCCGCGGGCGACCACGAGAGTGCCATGGGCGGCCTCGTCGCCGGTCGGGTCGAGTTCACCCCGCTGTCGGAGGTCCCCGCGATGCTGCACGAGCGCGCCGTCTCGCCCACCGCCGTGCCCTGGTTCTCGCTGCGGCCGATCGCGGACGTGATGGCGGGCTGAGGCACGGCACGTCGGTCGCGCATCACCGCGTGCGTTGGCGGTGGGATGCGCCGCCCGGTGTTGTCAGCGCGCGGTCGTGTGGCGGACCGGAGGTAGGCCCCGCCTGGGCATCACCGCCGCGCCGAGGCATCACCGCGTGCGTCCGCGCGGGCGATGAGCGGGGTCAGCGGAAGGCTTCGAAGCCGGCAACGGTGACGACGACGACGGCGAGGGACCAGAACACCAGGCCGGCAGCCATCCACCGCAGCACCCGCCGCGTTCCCGCACCGGTCGCGAGCGCGGCGACGGTGGCCACATGGGTTCCGGTCGTCAGCGGAGCGAGGAACGCGAGGCCGGGCACGCCCCAGCGTTGTGCCAGCTCCCGGGCCCGCCGCGTACGCCGGCTGGGCTGCCGATCGCGGTCGGGGCGCCGCGCGCGCCACGACTCGATGATCCGGTCACCGGCCACACCGACCAGCACGACGGTGCTCAGGTTGCCGGCGAGGGCGAGCAGAGTCGTGGGTCCGGGTGGCATCCCGGCCAGCACGGCCGCCGGGATGACGACGAGCACCTCGAGGACCGGCGTCGCGGCGGCGAGGAACACCAGCGCGTAGGACCACCAACTGCCGGCTTCGAACGACAGCTCCATGACGCACCTCCGGAGGGGTGCGTCGTCTTTGCGGACCGGGTACGGCGCACGTCTCGTCCGGGGCCACTGCTCGGGCAGGAGCCGCCGCGAAGTCTATCGAGCACGGCCGCAGGTCCCCACGGCGACGGCCGTCGCACCAGCGTGCGGGCAGCACCCGGCCAGCACCGGTCAGGCCTCGGCCTCGATGGTGGTGACGGGCACGTCGACGGCACGGGCGATGCGGCTCGGGAGGTCCAGCTTGAGCCAGCGCGACAACCCCGCCGGCAGGGTCGACACGATCACCTCGTCGACCTCGACGTGCTCGAGGGCCTGCCGCACGGCCTCGGCGCCGTCAGGGTCGCCGAGTTCGCCGTCGGCCTCCCCGCCCGCCTCGCGCAGGCGTTCGAGCATCCGGGTGAGGCGGAGCTCACCGCGCCGCTGCGCCTCCGCACGCGCGTCCCCGACGTCCTCCATGGGCACCGCGGGCAGCGCGAAGAAGGGGTCGGGCGGTGACCACACCGCCACCTCGTATCCGAGTTCGGTCATGGGGACCACGACGTGGAAGCGGCGCGTGCCCGCAGCGACCCGCTCGCGGACGGCGGCATCGAGCTTCGCGCCGCCGAGCGTCTGGTTGGCGACGATCAGGCAGGCTCCCATGTCCGTTTCCCTCCTCGCCCCCGTGTTCCGGATGACAGCGTGCCTCCTCGTCGGCTCGGGAGCCAGCATCCGCCGACTCTGTCCGTTCAGACGTGATCGAACGGCCGTGCCGACCGGCCGTGCGGCGGCTGCCGTTCGGTGGTGTCAATCCGTCAGACTGCAGAGGTCGCCGCCGTGTGCGGCGACTTCCCGCTCGACGGAACCCAGCCAGTCGAGCCCGAACGCGCGAGGAGTAGCACCGTGCAGCCCATGCCAGCCCAGGCCCCCAAGGCCCAGAAGATCGTCCCCGTTCCCACCCTGCGCTTCGACGACCCGATCCTGGCGGGCCTTCGCCTGCGCATCGACCAGGAAGTGGCGACGCTCGGGCGACGGGAGGACAACGGCTACGTGCTGCCCGACCCGCGGATCTCACGTGTGCACGCCGAGATCCGCAAGGACGGCAACGTCCTGATCGTGACCGACCTCGGCTCGAGCTCGGGCACGAAGGTCAACAACGAGGCCATCACCGGGCCCACCGTGGTGCGCCACGGCGACCGGCTCAGCTTCGGCCCCCT
This sequence comes from Egicoccus sp. AB-alg6-2, assembly GCF_041821025.1. Lineage (NCBI taxonomy): Bacteria > Bacillati > Actinomycetota > Nitriliruptoria > Egicoccales > Egicoccaceae > Egicoccus > Egicoccus sp. AB-alg6-2. The sequence goes on from NZ_JBGUAY010000007.1 coordinate 261,974, forward strand.
CACGGCCACGCTCGAGGACCCGGCCGCGGCGATGCAGCCCGAGGACGCCACCATGGTGTTCGAGATGCCGAAGGTCGAGACCGGGCCGCACCTGTCCCCACGTCAGCAGCAGGTGCTCGAGGGCATGGCCGAGGGCATGACCAACTCCGAGATCGGCGAACAGCTCGGCGTCACCGAGCGGACGGTCAAGGCGTATGCGCAGGAGCTCTACGACAAGCTCGGCGTGCGCAACCGTGCCGGCGCGGTGTCGCAGGGCATGAAGCTCGGCCTGCTCTGAACCGGCAGAGGGCACGCCGTCGCCCCCGGGGCGTGCAACCACGCCCTGTCGATCGAACGGGACCGAACGGACAACGGGGCGTGTCGTCCGGACGGTGCGCAGATGCAATCGCATGTACCAGGATGCGACGCGAAGCCAACACGTGCATCAACTCACCAAGTGGAGGTAAGAGACCTTGATCACCCTCGGAGTGTTGCTCCTCATCCTCGGGTTCCTGTTCGACATCGGAATCCTGTGGACCCTCGGGATCATCCTGCTCGTCATCGGTGTCATCCTGTTCATCCTGGGCTCCATCGGCCGTGCCGTCGGTGGCCGGGCGCACTACTGGTAGGCCCGCCGAGCGAGGCGACACGGGGGTGACCTCGCCGGGCGGCCGTCACCGCGGCCACCAACCGACCTCCCAGACGAACGAGCCGGGCCCAGCGCCCGGCTCGTTCGCGTCACGCCGGTGACGCCGCGGTCACATGCGCAGGAGGGCCGTCGTCGCCATCGCCGCGAGCACCACCACCAGGAACGGCGCCCGCACCAGCACCGCGACGACGGCGACGGTCACACCGGCCAGGCGCGCGTCGAGCACCAGCGCGGTGCCCGAGGCGAAGGTCTGGACGGCGACGAGGGCGGCGAGCAACGCCACGGGCAGCATGCCCGCGATCTGGCGCACCGCCGGACGCTCGAGCACCCGGTCGGGAACGGACAGCCCGGCCACCTTGATGGCGTAGCACCCGAGCGAACCGGCCAGGACCGCGACCCACAGCATCGTCGAGGACATCATGACGCCGTCCGGTCGGTGCCGGCCGGCGCGCGGCCACCATGCGTTCGCGCCAGTACGACCACCGTGGCAACGGCCGCCGCGACGAGCACCGGGACGCCGGCGGGCACCAGCGGCACGACGACGGTCGCGACCGCGGCTGCCACGAGCGCGACGACCCAGGCGGCGGCGTCGCGAAGACGCGGGGCGAGCAGGGCGACGAAGGCGGCCGGACCCGCGACGTCGAGCCCGAACGCGTTGGGATCCTCGAGCAGGTCGGCGCCGACCGCGCCGACCAGGGAGCCGAGATTCCACAACACGAACACGGCCACGCCCGTGGCCCAGAAGCCCAGACGGGCCTGCGCCGGTTCGTCCTGCGCCACGGCCATCGCGGCGCTCTCGTCGATCACGAGCTGCGAGGCGAGACCATGCCGGAAGCCGCGGGTACGCAACACCCGGCTCAGCTGCAGGCCGTAGAGGGCATTGCGGCTTCCGAGCAGTACCGCCGTCGCCACGGACGCCAACGCCCCGCCGCCGGCACCGACGACGCCGGCGAGGGCGAACTGCGAGGCGCCGGTGAACATCAGCAGCGACAGCACGCAGGTCTGGAGCACGCTCAGGCCCGGGGCGACGGCGATCGCCCCGTAGGAGAGCCCGAAGGCGCCCGTCGCCACCCCGATGCCGATGGCGTCGCGCACGATGGCGCGACGCGCCGACGGCTGGACGACGACCTCGGACATGGACGGATGACCTCGCGAACGGCCGCGCACGGTACCGGCCCACGTCCCGATGGCCGAAGGCGGGTGGTGCGAACCGTCGCTCGGCGGCTTGGCTCGCAGCCGTCGACCAGAAGGGATCCGCACGTGACTGTCGTGCTGGCCGTGCGCTGCAAGGACGGACTCGTCATCGGCGCCGACACCCAGATCACCGAGAGCGACCGGGGCATGAGTTACCCGGCTCAGAAACTGCACCCCCTGGGCGACCACGCCGCGTGGGGTGGCAGCGGTGCGCGCGGGGTACTGGGTGAACTGGCGGCGGAACTGAGCGCCTCCGCCGGTGAGGTGATCGAGGCCGACGACGTCGGCAAGGCGATCCAGGCCCGTGCGCTGCCGATCTTCAAGCACCACTACGACAACTTCATCGAGGACGTACCGGGGGAGGAGACCGAGGGGACCCCGTCGGCGTACGTGCTCGCTGCCGGGTACAGCGGGGACACGCCGTGGATCGTGTCGATCAACCCGACCGGCCTGATCGGTCGCTACGAGGACGTCGGGTTCCACGCCATCGGCAGCGGCGCGCCGATGGCGCAGCAGGCCGGCGCGCTCCTGGCCCACTTCCGCATGGTGGAGCGTCCGGTTCACTACGGGGTGCTCGGCATCATCCGGGTCATCGACGCGCTCGCGATCACCTCACCCAGCGTCGGCGGGCCGCTCGACGTGTGCCGGATCACCGTCGACGGTGCGCACCACCTCGATGACGACGAGATCCTCGCCGCCCGCGAAGAGGTCCAACGGTGGATCGATCGCGAGCAGGAGGTCCTGGACGGCCTGCTCGACTGACGGCGGTGCGTCCGAGCCACGGACGCGGGCGCGCCGGTTAACGTCGTGCGTCCGCGCACGAGGAGCCGATCCTGGACACGCTCGAGTTGTTGGACCACCTGGTCGGCATGGACACCACCGCGCGGCACCCCAACCTGCGGTTGCTCGGTTTCGTCGAGGCGCTGCTCGACGAGCACGGTGTGCCGCACGAACGGGTGGTCAGTCCCGACGGCAGCTGCGCCAACCTGATCGCCCGCATCGGACCCGAGGTCGAGGGCGGCGTGGTCCTGTCCGGGCACACCGACTGCGTGCCCGTCGTCGGTCAGCCCTGGACCCGCGACCCGTTCACCATGCACCGGGCCGACGACGGCCGCCTGTACGGCCGCGGGGTCACGGACATGAAGGGCTTCCTCGCGGTGGTCCTCGCGGCCGTGCCCCGGATGGTCGCCGCGGGGCTGCGCCGACCCGTACTACTCGCCTTCTCCTACGACGAGGAGGTGGGGACGGTCGGTGCGCCCAGCCTGGTCGAGCGCCTGGTCGCGACCCAGCCGCGTCCCGAGGCGGTGATCATCGGTGAGCCGACGTCCATGGAAGTCGTCACCGCCCACAAGGGCGTGCGCGCCTTCACCACGATCGTGCACGGCCGCGACGCCCACTCGAGCCAGCCACACCGGGCCGCCAACGCCGTGGCGGCGGCGGCGCGGATCGCCACCTTCGTCGACGACCTGGCCCTACGGCACGAGGCTGCTGGCGCCGACCCGCGGTTCGACCCGCCCTACACCACCTTCAACGTCGCCACCGTGGTGGGCGGTCAGGCCATCAACATCGTGCCGCGTCGGTGCGAGCTCGCCTGGGAGTACCGGCCGGTCCCCGCAGACGACGGGAACGCCATCGTCGACGAGGTGCGCCGGTTCGCGCAGGACGAGGTGCTGCCGCGGTTGCGACGGGGGGACGGCTCGGGCGAGATCGAGTTCGTCGTCGAAGCCATGGCCCGTGCGCTCGCGGACGAGGACGGGGGGCCGGCGGAGACCCTGTGCCGCGAACTGACCGGCTACACGGGGCCGGCCAGGACGGTCGCGTTCGGCACCGACGGCGGCCACTTCCAGGCCGCCGGGCTCTCGACCGTGGTGTGCGGGCCGGGCTCCATCGATCAGGCGCACATCGCCGACGAGTGGATCGAGGGCGCCGAGCTGACCGCTGCCGAGCGCTTCGTGGACGGGGTCATCGAGCGCCTCGCCAGCGACTGACGTTCCGCCGGCGATCAGACGGCGCAGCTGCCGTCCGCGCATGCCTCGGCGGCGCCGTGCTCGTGCCCACCCACCATGGCCAGCGGCTGGCGTTCGTCCCAGCCCTGCTCCAGCGCCTGGCGCAGCAGCGTCGCGGGTTGTGCCCCCGAGACCCCGAAGCGCCGGTCGATGACGAAGAACGGGACCCCGGAGATCCCGAACGCGCGAGCCTGTTGCTCGTCGGCGCGGACCTCGGCCGCGTAGCGCCGGCCGCGCAGCACGTCGTCGACCTCGGCCGCGGGCAGACCGGCCGCGACGGCAACCTCGCGGAGTTCGGCGGCCCGGCCGATGCCGACCCCTGCCTCGAGGTAGGCCGAGAACAGGGCCTCCGACAGCTGGTCCTGCAGGCCGTGGTCGGCAGCCAGGTGCAGCAGGCGATGGGCGTCGAAGGTGTTGCCGGGGCGGATGCGGTCGAACCGGAAGTCCCAGCCGTCCTCGGCCGCCGTCTGTCGCATGCGGTCGATCATCGACTGCGCCGCGGTGGCGGTCGTTCCGTACTTGTGCGCGAGCCGGTCGACGTAGTCCCCCTCGAGGACCGCTGGCGCGTCGGGGTCCAGCTCGAAGCTGCGCCAGCGGACCCGTACCTCGTCGGCGTGGGTGAAGTCCGACAGCGCGGCTGCGAACCTGCGCTTGCCGACGGCGCACCACGGGCACGCGATGTCGGACCAGATCTCGACCTGCACGAAGGCTCCTCGGGGGACGGGGACAGGCACAACGCCGGCACCCCCGTCGATCATCCCGTTCGCGCGGCTCGGCGGGCGCATGCTTTCCTGCCGCGACGAGGCGAGGAGGAGCCGTGGACCCGATCGCGTCCCGCGTCGCCGACCTGCTGCGCCGGGCCGACGAGATCGTCAAGGCGGCTCCGAGCCGTCGCGACGAGTCGGCGGTGATCGGGCAGGCCGGCGAGTTGCTGGAGCAGGCCCGGGACGCGGTTGCCGACATCGAGGACCCCGAGCGTCGCCGCGCGCTGGCCAGCCAGGTGTCACGCCGGATCGGCGACCTCGACCGCGCCCTGGTCGCCTCGTTCTCCGGACCGTCGCCGGGCGTGCGGCGGGCGCCGACGCGGGACGTGGATCCTGCCCGCGTCCCGCCGAACCAGCACCTGACGGCCGGGTTCCCCGTCCTGCACGTCGGTCGGCTGCCCGACCGCCGTGCCGGCGACTGGCACGTCACGGTGACCGGTCTCGTCGAGCGCCGGACGCGGTGGTCCCTGGAGGGGTTGCGGGAGCTGCCCGTGGTCACGCAACGCAGCGACTTCCACTGTGTCACGGGCTGGTCGCGCCTGGACAACGACTGGACGGGCGTGCGGGTGCGGGACCTGCTGGAGCAGGCGGGCCCGAAGCCGACCGCCACGCACGCGGTCGTCGCCGGACATCCCGCCTACAGCGCGAACCTCGACCTCGCGGTCCTCCAGCGCGACGACGCACTGCTGGCCTGGGCGCACGACGACCAGCCGCTGACACCAGAGCACGGTGGACCACTGCGACTGGTCGTCCCGAGTCGCTACGGCTGGAAGAGCGTGAAGTGGGTCACCGAGGTGCGCCTGTTCGACCGCGACGTGCCCGGGTACTGGGAGGAGCGGGGTTACCACGACGTCGCCGACCCCTTCCTCGAGCAGCGCTTCCGGTGATCGCCGTGGTGGGCGTACCGATCAGGTGGCGTGCTCGTGCTGGGCGGCGAGGGTCAGCGCCGCCAGCAGCTCGAGGCGGCCGAGGTACATCAACGCCATCAGGATCGTCTTCGCCGGCCCCGACAGCCGCGCGTCGACCACGTCGGCGTCGAGGCCGACGTTGCTGAGCGCCGAGGCCGCGTCGAACAGCACGTCCAGCACGGGTGCGTCGGTCACGGCCGACAACGCGACGACGCCGATCGCCAGGGTGGCCGACCACAGCCCGACGATGGCGCCGGCGTGGGTGACGGCGCGACGACGCGCGTCCGCGTCGACGAGCTCGCCGTCCCAGCGGACGTCGCCCTGACGCGGCCCACGGCGGCGGGCGAAGGCCTGTTTGACGAGCCAGGTGACCCGGTCCTGCTTGATCCCGCCGCCGGTGGATCCGCTGGGCGCGCCGACGACCATGCCGACCACGACCAGGAGCAACAGCGGTGCCGGCCACTGCCGCTGCGAGGTCTCGACGGTCAGACCGGTCGTAGTCGATGCGCTGACCCACTGGTAGACGGCCGTGAACGTGTCCGGCTGTGCGACGACACTCGCCACGACCAGCGCCACGACCCCACCAGCGACGAGCATCCCCACGTGCACGCGGACGGGCGTGAGCCGCCAGAAGCGGCCGGGATCGCGCTGGACGAACAGCACGTGGTGCGCGACGAAGGTGAGCGAGCCGAGGACCATGAACGGGAGGGTGACCATGGCGGTGCCGACGCCGTAGGCGCCGATGCTCTCGTCGGTGACGGTGAAACCACCCGTCGCCATCGTCGTGACCCCGTGATTGAGCGCCTGCCACGGCGTGTGATCCGTCGGCAGCAGGGCCAGCACCGCGGCGATCGTGAGTCCGAGGTAGATCCCCAGCGTGCGGCGCACGGTCACGCGCACGCTGCCACCGAGGTCGTCGTTGCGTCCCTCGGCCTCGTACAGCGCGCGCACGTTCGACGCGGTGTGGGTGAAGCCGATGGCGAACAGCACCACGCCGACGCCTCCGAGCCACTGCAACAGGGAGCGGAGCCACTGGACGGTGCGTGACAGGCCGGACTCCACCCCGTCGGCCATCGACAGGCCCGTGGCCGTCGCACCCGAGAGCGCCTCGAACGCCGCGTTGCCGGGGTCGCGGAAGAGGCGGTCCGGCGTGTCGTCCGCGGCGCCGAAGGCGATCAACCAGAGCAGCAGGGCGGCGACCCCGGCGAGCACCAGCCAGCCCAGCGCCACGACCTCGACGGCGGGCCAGGCGTGCGAGGTGTGCTCGTCCCGGAAGCGACGCATGAGCGCGAACCCCGCGGTGCCACTGACCGCGGCGACGCCGACGAGCGGAGCGATCGCGTGGGAGTCCCCCGAGAAGAGGGCCACCGGCAGGACCGCGAGCGCGAGCAGCGCGGGCAACTGCAGGATCAGTCCGAGGTCGTGGGCAACGGAGCGTGCGTCATGACCCACCGACCGGGCCGGTCAGGCGAAGCGTGGGCGGAAGGCATCCATGAAGCCACCCTAGAAGGTCGGCCCGTGTGTCTCGGCCTCGTCACCGGCCGGTGGACGGCTGGCTTCGGGCACGACACCGACGCGTCTTGGGCGGGTCACCGAGAGGGTCACGAGCAGCCACAGCGCACCCAGCGCGTAGCCGAACAGGACGTCACTGGGCCAGTGCACCGCCAGCCACACGCGACTGAGCCCGGTCGCGAAGGCCAGCACCAGTGCCACCGTGATACCGAGCGGCCGCGCGACGCCTCGGCCGAGGCGGAACAACAACCACGCGATGAGGCCGTAGACCACCATGCCCCGCACGCTGTGGCCCGAAGGGAACGACGAACTCACCGCACCGGCGAGGGCACCGTCCGGTCGGGGGCGGTCGGTGATCAGCTTCACCGTGCCGGTGACGGCCAAAGCGCCGCCGACGGCTGCGGCGACGAGCCAGACGAGGTCCCAACGACGGACCCGGAGATAGACGACGACGCCGACGACGGCCGTGATCGCGGACACCACCCACAGGTCGGCGAGGAAGGTCAGGGCACGGGCCAGGGTGACGTCCCAGCCGCTGCGGACCGCGGCCACCGCCTCGAGGCCGGCGGCGTCGCCCGGTGGGATGCCGGTGCGTTGCAGGGCGAAACCCACGAGGCTGAGGACGCCCGCGAACAGGGCGCCCCAGGCCGCGAACCGTGCGAGCGCGGGCAGCGACCACACCGGACGCTCGAGGCGCAACGGACGGGCGATGGCACGCGAACCGGACATCGACTCAGACCGGTGCGGAGTCGGTGGCGAGCACCTCGAATGGCAGCCCCTGGGCCTCGAGTCTGGAGCGGTACCGCTCGCCCAGCGCCATCGCCGGGGTCAGTGCCCCGAACAACTCGCCGTGTGCGTCCTGGGCCAGCGACAGTGCCGCCTCGCCCAGCATGCGTGCGGTCTCGTCGTAGCCCGGGTCGCCGCCGGACACCCGGGTCACGACGCGCTGCCCGCCACCCTCGCCGACGAAGGTGACGCAGAACCGGCTGCGGGCGCGCACCGCTTCGGAGGGGCCCCGGCCGGCTGCGGGCAGGACCTTGCGCAGCAGGACGCGGGTCGGCGGGAGCACGGCTGCCGTGGCGAACGCGCTCGCGCCGATCACGCCGGCGAGGGCGACCGGCAGCCGCTCGAGCAGCGCGTACTGGCCGTAGGCGAAGGCGTGGCCGTACCCGGGCAGCGCCCGCGCCGAGCGCAGAACGATCGCCGGGTCGACGGTGGGCAGCGGCACCCCGTACCCGTCCAGTTCGACCGGTGCCCGGTGGATCAGCGGCGGAAGGCCGCGGACCCGGCGCAGCTGTGGCGCGCCGGCAGCCGGACGTCCGGCACCGCCGATGCGGCGCGAGGCGATGGCCTCGAGCGCGCTGTGGGCCGTGCCGCCGCTGAAGCGTGCGCGGGTCCACACGTACCCGCGCACCTCGAGGTCGGCGTCCTGGGGGAGCAGGGACGCCGTGAACTGTGCGCCGAGGTCGTGGGGCACCGAGTCGAAGCCGCAGCACGACACCAGGCGGACACCGGCCTCGTTGGCGACCTCGCCGTAGCGGTCGCGGACCAGGGCGACGAAGCCGGGCTCGCCGGTGATGTCGGCGTAGTCGGTGACCGTGTCGACGCAGGCCGCCACCAGGGGTTCGCCGAGGCGGGCGAACGGCCCCACCGTCGTTGCCACGACGCGGGTGCGCGCCGTGAGCCGGCGAAGGCCGCTCTCGTCGTCGAGGTCCACCACCTCGATGCCGGGCGCCTCGCCCGGCAGTTCGGCGGCCACGGCGGCCAGCCGCTCGGCCGACCGGCCGGCGATCGCCCACCGGATCGTCGTGCCGGTGGCGCGCCGCGCCAGGTGCGCCGCTACGAGCCGACCGGTGAAGCCCGTCGCCCCGAACAGCACGACGTCGTAGTCGCGCTCGCTCACGCTTGCCCCCTCGTGTTCGTGCCGTCACATACGGGAACGGACGGCGATGCTCGCCGCCCGTTCCCGTATGTGCCGTGCCCGCTAGTCGGTGCTCTCCTGCGCGCCCTCGTCGGCGCAGTAGAGCTGGTCGTCGTGCTCGATGCAGTCGCGACCGTCGACCTCTTCGATCGTCAGGCCGTACGCGACGGCGCCGCCGAGGAGGAGACCGATGATGACGCCGAGGCCGACCAGGGTCCAGATGAACACCTGTGTCGCGTTCGACAGCCCATCGAACTCCTCGCGGACCCGATTGGTGTCGTTCTTGATGTCCACTGCCATGATGATCCCTTCCGTCGGGCCGGGTGGTCCGTCGAGATCAGGCGAACAGCAGAATCAGGATGATGATGAGCAGCAGGGTGCCGAGGCCGATGTACACGGTGTCCTCCGAAGGGGTTGGGGCTGGTGCGTCGTGCGTTCTGCTGTAGGTGTAACGCCCGGGCCGCCCCGGCAACAGGGGGCGCGTATGTACGAAGGGTGGTCCATGGCCGCCGTCCTGTTCCGACGGACGGGGTCCGGTCACCGGCATCGGAACAGGGCGGCCCGCCGAACCCGGTGCGCCTTCTCGGCCGGTCGCCGTCGCGTCGTCGCGCCCGGTTACGCTCCGGCGTCCCGGCGCGCGTGAGGAGAGCGGATGAGCGGTTCGGCAACGTCGGCCTTCGGCACCGTCATGGCGCCACGGATGGTGGTCGCCGCGACCCGTGACGGCATCTACGAGGACGTCCGTGTGGTCGCGACCGGACCGCTCGATCTGCATCCGGCCTCGCACGCCCTTCACTACGGCAGCACCTGCTTCGAGGGGCTGAAGGCGCACGCCGGCGTCGATGACAAGGTGCGCCTGTTCCGTCCGGACCGCCACGCCGAACGACTACGCGCCTCGGCCGCACTGCTCTCGCTGCCGGTTCCGCCGGTCGAGACCGTGGCACAGGCGCTGCGCGAGGCGGTGTCCGCCAACCTCGACGTGGTGCCGGCCAGCCCGGGGGCGCTCTACCTGCGGCCGGTGCTGTTGGGCACCGACCCCAACATCGGCGCGGCGGCGGCTCCGTCGACCGAGGCGCTGCTGTACGTGCTCGCCAGCCCGGTGGGCGACTACTTCCGGGGCGACGGTGGGCTCACGCTCGCCATCGAGACCGAGCTGCCGCGTACCACGCCGCAGTTCGGCCAGGTCAAGTGCGGTGCCAACTATGCGATGGCGCTGGGCGTCACGCGCCGCGCCAGGGCGGAGCACGGTGCCGACCAGGTGCTGTTCGCGCCCGGCGGCGACGTCCAGGAGACCGGGGCGGCCAACTTCGTGCTCATCGACGACCGACGGGTGGTCACCAAGGCCCTCGACGGCTCGTTCCTGCACGGGGTGACGCGAGACTCGATCCTCACCCTCGCCCGCGACCTGGGGTACGCGGTCGAGGAGCGCGACCTGCCGATCGACGAGGTGCTCGCGTGGGCCGAGCACGGCGAAGCCGCGCTCGCCGGCACCGCCGCGGTGCTCGCCCCCGTCGGCGCCTTCGTCCACCAGGGCCGACGCGTCGCCGTCGGCGACGGGGCCATGGGCCCCAACACCGCCCGCCTGCGCCGGGCACTGCTCGCCATCCAGCGCGGTGAGGCCGCCGACCCCCACGGCTGGACCCAGCCGGTCTGAAAGGGACTCCGGGTGAATCCCGTCTACACCCTCGTCATCGGTGCCGTGCTACTCGTCTTCCGGATCTTCTCCTGGAAGGTGAGGATCGTCGGCCACGAGCACGTGCCGGCCAAGGGCGGCGGCGTGGTCGCGGCCAACCACATCGGCTACCTCGACTTCGTGTTCGTCGGCTACGGCGCCCGCAAGCAGGGGAAGCGCCGGCTGCGCTTCGTCGCCAAGCGCGAGGTGTTCGACCACAAGATCTCGGGTCCGCTCATGCGGGCGATGGGGCACATCTCGGTCGACCGCGCCGGCAACACGCGGGTCGCGTTGCGCGAGATCGCCACGGCCCTCGAGCAGGGTGAACTCGTCGGGATGTTCCCCGAGGGCACGGTCAGCCGCTCCTTCATGCCCCTCGCGGGGCGGCCGGGTGCGGTCAAGATGGCGATGGATGCCGGGGTCCCACTGGTTCCCGCGGCCGTGTGGGGGACGCAACGCATCTTCACGAAGGGCCGGAAGCCGACCCCCGCCCGCGGCACGGTGGTCGACGTCCGGTTCGGACCCCCCATCGACTACACCGCCGAGAGCGACCCCCTCGAGGTCCACGAGCGGCTCATGACCGCGATCCGCACCATGGTCGACGAGTTGCAGCGCGACTATCCGCAGGCGCCGTCCGGACCCGACGACGCCTGGTGGCTGCCGGCCCACCTCGGTGGCAGCGCCCCCACGGTCGAGGAGGCCGAAGCGGCGGCGAAGGCGGACGCGATCCGCCGGCGCGAGGCCCGCCGCGAGCAGCAACGCGGGTCGTGATCGCGCCGATCCGCATCGAGGATCCCGGCGACGAGCGGCTGGCCGACTACGCCGCCCTCAACGACCCGGCCCTGCGGAAGCGCTACGAGCACGAGCTGGGTGTCTTCATCGCCGAGGGCCCCAACGTCGTACGTGAACTGTTGACCTCGGCGTACCGAACCCGCTCGGTGCTGGTGGTCGAGGAACAACTGGCGTCGATGGCGGCCGATCTGCGCCACCTCGACGCGCCTGTCTACGTCGTGACCCGTTCGCTGCTGTACGCCCTGGTGCGGTTCAAGCTGCACCAGGGCGTGCTGGCGTGCGGTGCCCGGCGCCCGGCGGCCGAGCTCGACACCGTCCTCGCCGACGCGCGGACCGTGGCCGTCCTCGACGCGCTCAACGACCACGAGAACCTCGGCACCCTGTTCCGCTCCGCTCGTGGCCTGGGCGTCGACGCCGTGCTGCTCGGACCCGGCTGCGCCGACCCGCTCTACCGGCGCTCGGTCCGGGTGTCGATGGGGCACGTGCTCCACGTGCCCTTCACCAAGGTGGCCGGGCTCGACGACACCCTGCCGAGGCTGCACGCCGCGGGCTTCGCCAGCGTCGCGCTGACGCCCCGCGACGACGCCGTCGACCTGGCCACCATGGCGCGACCGCGGGAGCGGGTCGCGATCGTCCTCGGCGCCGAGGGTCCGGGTCTGGACGTCGAGACGATCGCGGCGGCAACGCACGCGGCCCGCATCGCCATGCACGCAGGGGTCGATTCGCTCAACGTCGCCGCGGCGGGGGCGATCGCCTTCCACGCCCTGGCGGCCGACCGGCCGGCGTCACCGGTGCCCGTGCGGGCGGGCCGCTGGTAGAAACGGCCGGGTCGGCCCGATCTCGACCAAGGACCTGCCCGTGACCGTCGCACCCGCCTCCGCCTCCGGCGAGTTCCGGATCGGGGGCGACCTGCCCGTCCACCGACTCGGCTTCGGGGCCATGCGCATCACGGGCAAGGGGGTCTGGGGCGAACCCCGCGATCGCGACGAGGCCATCAGGGTGCTGCGCCGCGCCGTCGAGCTCGGGGTGGATTTCATCGACACGGCCGACAGCTATGGCCCGTTCGTGTCCGAGGACCTGATCCGCGAGGCACTGCACGGCGGCGGCGACCGGCCGTACGGCGCCGTGGTCGTCGCCACCAAGGCGGGTTTCGTGCGCACGGGACCCGGGAAGTGGCACACCCTCGGCCGGCCCGAGTACCTGCGCTTCGCGTGCGAGATGAGCCTGCGCCGGCTCGGCGTCGAGCAGATCGACCTGTTCCAGCTGCACCGCATCGATCCCGAGGTGGCCGAGGAGGAGCAGTTCGGCGTCCTGGCCGACCTGCGCGACGAGGGCAAGATCCGCCACGTCGGGCTTTCGGAGGTCGGCGTCGACGAGCTCGTACGGGCGCGGCAGGTCGTGCCGATCGCCACGGTGCAGAACCGCTACAACCTGCTCGACCGCTCGTCGCAGGAGGTGCTCGAACACGCGGAGCAGCACGACATCGGCTTCATCCCGTGGTATCCCCTCGCCACCGGTGAGCTGGCGCGGCCCGGCGGGCCGCTCGACGACCTCGCGTCGGCGACGGGCGCGACGCCCTCCCAGCTCGCGCTGGCCTGGCTGCTGCGCAGCTCGCCGGTGCAGTTGCCGATCCCGGGCACCTCGTCGGTCGCACACCTCGAGGAGAACGTCGCGGCGACCGAGGTCGACCTCGACGCCGAGCAACTGGCCCGGCTCGACGCCGTCGGCGGCTGAACTCCGGGCCCGGGGCTCTCAGCCCCCGTGTCGGGGCCGCCCCTCGTGAGGCGCTAGCGTCCGCCGGCCGTGACCGGAACCCTGCTCAACGTCAGCGCCATCGTGGTGGGCGCACTCACCGGCGCCGCCCTCGGCGGCCGGCTGCCGGAGCGTGTCCGGGGGAGCGTCACCGATGTGCTCGGCCTGTTCGTGCTGGTGCTCGGCGTCGCCGATGCCCTCGACACGTTCGGGCCCGAACTGGCGGATCGCCTGGGTCGCGGCGCCGTGCTGGTGATCCTCGGCTCGCTCCTCGTCGGCGGGATCGTGGGTGAGGTCGTCGACATCGAGGCGCGGCTGACCCGGGTCGGCGAGCGTCTGCGCGACGCGGTCATGGGGCGTGCCGACCGCGGAGCCGACGGCGAGGTCGCCCGTCATCGCTTCGTCGAGGGATTCGTGGTGACGACGCTGCTGGTCTGTGTCGGCCCGCTGGCGGTGCTCGGCGCTCTCGAGGACGGGCTGACGGCCGGTTTCCCGTTGCTGTCGGTGAAGTCGGTCCTGGACGGTTTCGCCGCCCTCGCGTTCGCGTCGGCACTGGGACTCGGGGTCGCCTTCGCCGCGCTGCCGCTGCTGCTCTACCAGGGCGGCCTCACGCTGCTGGCCTCCGGCCTCGAGCCCTGGACCAGCGAGGCGATGGTCGCGGCCATCGGCGCGGTCGGCGGCTTCCTCGTGATCGGCATCGGCCTGCGGCTGTTGGAGATCCGCGCCATCCGGGTCGCCAACCTGTTGCCGGCGCTGGTGGTCGCGCCGCTGGTCGTCGCTGCCTGGCCCTGAACCGCGCGCCCGGCGCGCGGCGGACCGCTCGGCCGGTGACGCCTCGTTGACGCCGGCCGTTGCGGCGCCGACGCTCGGGAACGCATGGCACGGGGGGTGCTGCGTGACCGGTTCATGGATCGCCAGGTCGTTGTTGCTCGTGCCGGTGCTGCTGGCCGGCGTCGGCGTCGGCATGGTGGTCGCCGGGCTCACCGCCGACCCGGCGGCCGGCGGTCGCGCTGCCGCCGCGGTCATCCTGCTCGGCGCGCTCCGTGCGCTGCGCACGGGGGTACAGATCGACACCCGGCGGGAACGGGTCCGCGTCCGCACCTTCTGGCGCACGTACCGGCTGCCCCTCGACGCCCTGCAGCGGGTCGACGCCGGCGGCCGCACCGATGCCGGCACCCCGGCGGTTCGCTTCCTGCTGCGTGACGGCCGCGAGTACGGATCGACGTCGCTCGCCTACCTGGCCGGCCACGGCGCGGACCAGTTCGTGGGCGACCTGCGCGACGCACTCGAGGGTCGGGGGGTCGAGATCTCGCTCACCGCGGCTTCCTTCCGTCGCGCTGCATAGGCTGCCGCCCGGAGGTGGGACGCGGAACGAGGCGAGCGTGACGGTGCGTGAACAGGATCGGGTGCCGTCATGGCTCGTGACGGCCGCCGCCTGGGCGTGGCGGCTGCTGTTGGTGGCGCTCGGTGCCGCCGTCGTGGTGCAGGTCGCCATCCGCCTGTCGCTGGTCACGGTCCCCCTCATCGTCGCCACGATCCTGGCGACACTGGCCGCCCCGCCCGCGAGGTGGCTGATGCGCCGGGGCTGGCGGCCGGCCTTCGCCGCGTTCGCCGTGGTGTTCGGCGGTGTCGCGCTCGCCGTCGGCGGCCTGCTGGCCCTGGTACCGGCGTTCCTCGAACAGACCCGCGAGCTGATCCCCACCATCCTGCTCGCGGTCGAGGACCTGTTGGAGTGGCTGCAGACGGGTCCGCTCGGCTTCGACCAGCAGCAGCTGCAGGAGTTCGGTGAACAGGCGCTGACGGGCGCGCAGGAACAGTCCGGCGGACTGGCGATGGGGGCGTTGCTGGCGCTGGTGACCGCGCTCGAGTTCATCGTCGCCCTGATCCTGTCGCTGATCCTGCTGTTCTTCCTGGTCAAGGACGGCGATCGCATCTATGCCTGGATCCTTGCGCGCACACCGGACGACCACACCGACACGATGCGGGGCGTGGTCGCGCGCGCCTGGGACGCCATGGCCGGCTACGTGCGTGGCACGGCGCTGGTCGCGCTCATCGACGCCGCCGGCATCGCGATCGGGCTGGCGATCGTCGGGGTCCCACTGGTGCTACCGCTCGCCCTGCTGGTCTTCGTCGGCGCGTTCGTGCCCATCATCGGGGCGTTCGTGTCGGGCCTGGTGGCGGTGATGGTCGCGCTGGCCGACGGTGGCGCCGGGACGGCGTTGATCGTGCTCGCCATCGTCGTGGTCGTCCAGCAGGTCGAGTCGGACGTGTTGCAGCCGCTGATCATGCGTCGGGTCGTCGCCGTGCCGCTGCACCCGATGGTGGTCCTGGCCGTCCTGGTCGCGGGGACCGTGCTGGTCGGCGTCGTCGGCGCCTTCCTCGCCGTCCCGCTCGCGGCCGTCGCGTCCGCGATCGCCAACGAGTTGCGTCTGCGGGCGCAGACCGGGGTCGGCGGACCGCGACCGCTGGGCGGTCGTCACGGCCACCTCGACGAGGACCCCGCGCCGGTCGTCGTCGGCCCCGAGGCGACGGTGACCGAGGCCTGAGCCGCCCGGGTCAGCGGCGATCGCCGCCGAGACGGTCGTAGAGCGGAAAGGCCTCGAGCCAGCCGTCGGGAGCGCTGGGGCCGCCCTCGAGCACGGCGTGCAGGCGGTGACGCTGTTGGCGCAACCACGCCAGGGCGGCGATCTTCTGGTCGTCGGTGAGCCCGTCGGTCTCGACGACCACGCTCTCGTCACCGCGGAGCAGGAAGTGTTCCCACTTGTTGCGCCGCACCCAGTGGTCGGGATCCTCGAGCAGCCACCGCAGCCGCGCCTGCTGGTCCGGCGTGAGCGTGTCAGGCACGGCCCGACGGGATCCGGGCATGGCGGGCGGCATGGTCGAGGTCACGGAGATGCTGGTCCTGGCGTGTGGGCGGTCCTCATCCTAAGGGGTCGCTCACCGCGTCTCCCAGCCATGGACCTCCACGTGCGCCACGCTGCCGCGGAACCGGCCGCCGTCGGGGCCCAGCGAGGTGAACCACAACAACACGGTGCGTGCCTCGGTTCCTTCGGCGAGCACGATCGTGTCCTGCTCGTCCGCGTCCCCGACGGCCCCGACCTCCTCGCCCCACTCCTCAGGCGGCTGGCCGCCCGAGGGAGGTTCGTCACCGACGTAGACGGTCATGTCGTAGCCCGGGTGGGCCGTGGTGACCACCACGGTGCCGACCTCGCGCCGCTGGCCCAGGTCGAGCCACAATCCCACGCCCTCCTTGAGCCCGCCGAGGGCCGGGTTGTTGTCGTAGCCGACCGTCTGCCAGGCCGTCGCCGGGTCGTCGTCGATGGCGTTGCCGACGAGGTCGGGGTTCTCGCTGCCCCCGCCGAGCGGATCGTGGTCACCGGCGTCCACGACGGTGATGGGCGCCACCTCATCGGGCTCGGGCTCGGCGTCCTCGGTCTGTCCATCGCCCGGTTCCGCCGACTCGTCACCGGGGGTGCCCGGCCACACGAACCACAGCCCGAGCACGAGCACCAGCAGTGCGGCCGCCCACGGCAGCCACGGCCCCCGGGAGGCGCCGCGGTCGTCGGTGCCGTGTGCGGTCGCGCCGGCGGCGCCGGGGGCCGTCGCCATGCTGCCGACGGCCACGGTCGGCTCGCCGCCGTCCTCCGGGCGGGCCCCGCCGGGGCCGGCCCGACCACCGGCGGTCGCGCCGACGGCCCGGTCGGAGGAAGGCCTCGCGGCTGCGGCCGGCGACGACATGGCCGAACTCCCGAGCGGCGGCGTGGCGTCGCTGGGCACGCGCCGCACCCGCCGGATCCGGGCCGCGAGCTCGGTCGCGGCCTGAGGCGCGGCGAGGGGTCCCAGTGCGGCGGCCAGGGCGGCGCCGTCGACATGGCGGTCGTCGGGATCGAGGGCCGTGGCCCGCGCGATCACGTCGTCGAGCGCGACCGGGACACCCGGGGCCACGTCGGACGCGCGCGGCAGGCCGTCCGCGACCAGCCGGCGCGCCGCCACCTCCGAGGCGGTGCCTTCGCCGAACGGCAGCCGGCCGGTCACGGCCTGGTGCAACATCAGCCCGAGCGCGTAGACGTCCGCGCGCGCGTCGATGGCCTGGTCCCGCAGCTGCTCGGGGGCGAGATAGCGCGCCGTCCCGAGGACCTGGCCGGGCGTGGTCAACCTCGAGGTCGCGTCACCGAGGGCGCGTGCGATGCCGAAGTCGGCCACCTTGGCGACCCCGTCACGCGTCACCAGCACGTTGGCCGGCTTCACGTCGCGATGGACCAGGCCGCGACCGTGGGCGCTGCCGAGCGCCCGCGCGATCTGGGCACCGACGGCCGCCGCGACGCCGGGCGGGAGCCGCCCCTGGTCGAGCACGTCCCCGAGGGTGCCGCCCTCGACGAGCTCCATGACGAGGTAGTCGCAGCCGTCGGTGTGCCCGATGTCGTAGACGATGACCGCATGGGGATGGGTCAGCTTGGCGGCCGCCGCGGCCTCGGCGCGGAACCGGGCCGCCGTCTCCTCGTCGCGGGCGAGCTCACGATGCAACAGCTTGACCGCCACGGTGCGGTCGAGGACCTCGTCGTGCGCACGCCAGACGACACCCGCGCCGCCCGCGCCGAGCTGGTCGAGCAGCACGTAGCGATCATCGAGCCGGTGTCGAGTGGTCGTCTCGTCCACGTCCGTCACGCCCGTCGGGTACGCCCGCATGGCACGGTGCGCCATCGGTCGGTGCCGACCGTACGCGCTGGCGGCGTCCGGGGCCGCACCGGTCAGGGTCCGGGCGTACAA